>DATFMD010000167.1:0-5554 GCA_035267125.1 Nitriliruptoraceae bacterium
GTGGCTGCGCGGTGGCCAACTCGATGCTGGGCCTGGAGGCCGGTGCCGTGCAGGTGCAGGGCACGGCCAACGGCCTGGGGGAACGGTGTGGCAATGCAAACCTGTTCACCGTCATGGCCGACCTGCAACTCAAGCGCCACCTCGAGATCATATCGCCGGACCGCCTCGAACGACTCACCGAGGCCAGCCATGCCGTCGCCGAGATCTGCAACCAGGCGTCGCCCTCGGTGCAGCCCTACGTCGGCCACACGGCGTTCGCGCACAAGGCCGGCCTGCACGCCTCGGCACTGGCCAAGGCACCCGACATGTACAACCACATCGATCCAGGGGCCGTGGGCAACGGGCAGCGGTTGATCGTGTCGGAGCAGTCGGGCCGCTCCAACATCGTGCTCAAGGCCGCCGAACTCGGCCTCGACATCGACGCCGGCGAGGCCGCCACCGTGCTGGCCGAAGTGAAGCAGCGCGAAGCCGCCGGCTGGGTCTACGACGCTGCCGATGCCTCCTTCGAACTGCTGTTGCGGCGTGTCACCGGCCGCATCGACCGGCCCGACGAGCCCTTCCACACGTTGCACTTCCGCGTGTCGGTGGGAGGTGGATGGGAAGGACTGGGTGCGCCGGACATGCGGGCCACGATGGCACGCCTGCGGGGCGACGACGGTGCCGTCGATGCCGCCACCCTGGCCGCGGCGGTGGCCGCGGGTTCGAGCGCGCCGGCCGAGGCCATCCTCGCCGTCACCATCGCGGGCGAACGCAGGTTGGGTGCCGGGGAGGGCAACGGACCGGTGGACGCGCTGGCCAACGCCTTCCGCAACGCCGCCAACGGCACCTGGCCGGAACTCCTCGACGTACGCCTGAGCGACTACAAGGTGCGCATCCTGGAGGCCACGGCAGGGACCGAGGCCGTGACCCGGGTGCTGGTCACCTCGACCGACGGGGTCGACACCTGGGACACCGTGGGAGTCGACGCCAACATCGTCGAGGCATCCTGGCGCGCACTGTCGGACGCCTGGACCTACGCCATCCTGCGACGGACCTGGCGCTGACGCCAGCGCCGCAGCCTCCCGGATCCCACGTCCCTGACCGTCGTGCCGCTGCGCCCGCGCCGCCGCCCCGGGGCCGTTCGTGGCGCCGCTAGCGTGGTGGCCCGAGCCCCCTTCCTTCGCCGTCACACAGGACCTGCTGGATGCCCCGTTTCGTTCGCTACGCCGCCACGTCGGGCCCCGAGTTCGGCATCGTCGACGACACCGGTGTGCGCGCCATCGAGGGCCACCCCTTCGGTGAGTGGGCCGACACGAACCGCCAGGTGCCGCTGGATCGCCTGCGACTCCTGGCACCGATCATCCCCACCAAGGTGGTGGCGGTTGGACGCAACTATGCGGCCCACGCCCAGGAGATGGGCGGGGAGGTGCCGGCCGAACCCCTGCTGTTCTTCAAGCCGACCACCGCGATCATCGGCCCGGGCGACCCGATCCTGTACCCGACCGACCTGACGTCGCTCGTGCACCACGAGGCCGAGATCGCCGTCGTCGTGGGCGCGAAGTTGACGCGAGCGTCGGTGGCCGAGGCCGCCGAGGGCATCGCCGGCTACACCGCTGCCAACGACGTCACGGCCCGTGACCTGCAGCGTGCCGAACCCCAGTGGGCACGAGGCAAGGGCATGGACACCTTCCTGCCACTCGGACCGTCGATGACGACCGAACTGGACCTCGCCGACACTCGGGTGGTGTGCCGCGTCAACGGCCAGGTGCGCCAGGACGGCACCACTGCCGACCTGGTCTTCGACGTCCCCACGCTGCTGTCCCACATCTCCCAGTCCATCACCCTGTTGCCGACCGACGTCGTGCTGACGGGGACGCCGGCAGGCGTCGGCCCGATCGAGCCGGGGGACACGGTCGAGGTCGAGGTGACCGGCATCGGGTCGCTGGTCAATCCCGTCGTGGCCCGCCCCACCTGAGACCCGCCCCACCTGGGACCCGGCCTGTACCAAGACCCGCCCTGCCCGTTCCCTGCCCACCCGCCCCCCATCCCGGGCGAACCTCGGCCCGGCCCGGGCCGATCATCGAGAGGCACCACCCGTGGAGATCTGGCACAACCCGCGTTGTTCGAAGTCCCGCGAGACCCTGGCGTTGCTGACCGATGCCGGTGTCGACCCGACGGTGCGTCGCTACCTGGACGATCCTCCCACGGTCGAGGAGTTGCGTGAGGTGGTGGCACTGCTGGACGTCCAACCGTGGGACCTGGTGCGTTTCGGTGAGGCGGTCGCCCGGGAGCAGGGACTCAGGGATCGGCCGCGCGAGGACGCCGACGCCTGGATCGACCTGATGGTGGCAACCCCTCGACTGATCGAGCGCCCGATCGTGATCGACGGAGATCGCGCCGTGGTTGGTCGCCCGCCCACCAATGTCGAGGAACTGTTGCCCTGACCCCGGGGTAGCGTTCGGCCTGCCCGCATCGTCGCCAGGACCAAAGCCGTGGACACCATCCCCAACGTGCTCGCCACCCGGTACGCCAGTGCCACGATGCGTGCCATCTGGTCGCCGGAGGCCAAGGTGCGCGCCGAGCGGGAACTGTGGCTGGCCGTCCTGTCGGCGCAGGTCGACCTGGGTGTCGACCTGCCAGCGGGCGTGATTGCCGACTACAGGGCGGTGCTCGACGAGGTCGACCTCGACTCGATCGCCGATCGCGAACGTGACCTGCGTCACGACGTCAAGGCGCGCATCGAGGAGTTCAACGCCCTGGCCGGACACGAGCACGTGCACAAGGGCATGACATCGCGCGACCTCACCGAGAACGTCGAACAGGTGCAGGTACGGCTGTCGTTGGAGGTCGTGCGCGACCGGATCGTGGCGATGCTGGCCGTGCTGGCACGCCTGGCGGCCGAGCAGGCGACCACGGTCGTGGCCGGCCGCAGCCACAACGTGGCCGCCCAGGCCACCACGGTCGGCAAACGACTGGCCACGGTGGGCGAGGAGTTGTTCGTCGCGTTCGGCAGGGTCGAGGACCTGGTGGCGCGACTGCCCCTGCGCGGCATCAAGGGGCCGGTCGGCACCCAGCAGGACATGCTGGACCTGCTTGGCTCGACGGAGGCGGTGGAGGAGTTGGAACACCGCGTGGCCGCTCACCTGGGGTTCGCGGGGACGGCAGGTTCCGTCGGGCAGGTCTACCCGCGATCGTGGGACTTCGACGTGGTCTCGGCACTGGCACAGGTCGCGTCCGGTCCCGGCAACCATGCCACCACGCTGCGGCTGATGGCAGGCCAGGAACTGGCCACGGAGGGATTCAAGGAGGGCCAGGTCGGCTCGTCGGCCATGCCCCACAAGATGAATTCGCGGTCCAGCGAACGGATCAACGGGTTCGTGACGATCCTGCGTGGCCACGTCACGATGGCGTCGGGGTTGCTGGGGGACCAGTGGAACGAGGGCGACGTGTCGTGTTCGGTGGTGCGACGGGTGGTGTTGCCGGATGCGTTCTTCGCCCTGGACGGGCTGGTCGAGACCTACCTGACGGTGCTGGACGAACTGGGCTTCTTCCCCGCGGTCATCGCTGCGGAGTTGGAGCGCTACCTGCCGTTCCTGGCGACGACCAAGGTGTTGATGGCGGCGGTCAAGCAGGGGACCGGTCGCGAGGTCGCCCATGATGCGATCAAGGAACACGCCGTCGCGGTCGCCCTGGGCATGCGTGCCGGCGCGACCGACAATGACCTGCTCGAGCGGCTGGCCGGTGACGAGCGGCTTGGCCTGGCGGCCGACGAGTTGGCCGACCTGCTGTCCGAACCCATCGACTTCGTCGGCACCGCCACGCACCAGGTGGCAGCGTTCGTCGATCGCGTGGATCGCCTGGTGGCGGCCAATCCCGCTGCGGCCGCCTACCGGCCCGGCACGATCCTTTGACCCGCGCCTGACCGCCCGGCGGCCGGCTGCTCGAGCAGGTCGTTGGGCCCAGGCTCCCTTCGTGGCGATGCCTGGTCGTCAGATCCCCTGGTGGTCGACCGAGCCCCGGCGTGGAGCAGCCGGAGTCTACGGGTGGAGCCAGCCGGAGCCGACGGGTGGGGCCAGCCGGAACGCAGCGTCGGGCTGGCAGGATGGCCTGCATGCGTCGGCAATCTACGGTCGGTGGGACCGGGATCAACGGGGTGAGCACGGGGCCCGTCCCTGCCCGGCCGACGAAGGGAAGCGACCATGGGAATCATGCGCAAGGCTGCAACGACTGCGGCGATGACGGGAGCGTTGCTGCTGGCGGCGGGACCCGCACTCGCATACCAGTGCGTCAATGTCAGCAAGAAGAACACCCAGGCCGGGGTCGGGATCGTCTTTGCCTCGGACTTCGAAACCATGTTGTGGGCAAGCCCGCAGGTGGAGGCCCGCATCGCCAACGGGACGATCGACCCGGACACCGGCGAAGGCTTCCACGGCCAGCTGGGCGTCGACTTCACTGGCGACGAAGTGGCCGACGTGGCCATCTACGTCAACATCGGGCCGGACGGGCAGATCCCGCAGGTTGCACAGGACAACGGCGCGGAGTGCGCGGGCATCGTGCACCTCGAGGACGCCGCAGAGTGCCTGGGGCTCGTGCCCTAGGCACCCTGTCGTCCTGCGTCATCGGAGGAACGCCTCGGCGGGGTTCCTACCGCGGGTCGCGGCCCGCCGCATCGCCGGCCTGGCCAGTCGCGGTGCGCCCCGTCGCACCAGGGGCGTGACGACACCCGCACGGATGGGCCGGACGGTCGTCGTGGGTCTGTCGTGCCGGAGGCCTACAGTTCTCCGGGACGACAACGAAGGGGTGGCCGTGGACCTGGGACTGCGGGATCGTGTGATCGTGGTCACGGGGGCAACGTCGGGGCTCGGGCTGGCAGTGGCCGAGACGTTGGTGGACGAGGGAGCCCGGGTCGTCGTCGCGGCCCGGACCGCCACCGATGTCGACGACGTCGCCGCCCGGCTGGGTGACGCTGCCGTCGGTGTGCCGGCCGACCTGACCGACCCGTCGTCGCCCGGCAGGCTCGTCGCCGCAGCCCGGGACCGCTGGGGCCGCCTCGACGGCGCCTTCATCTCCCACGGTGGGCCACCGCCGTCGTCGGCCCTCGATCTCGATGACGACCTGCTGGTCCGCTCCCTCGACCTGGCCGCCGCCGGACCGATCCGCCTGCTGCGTGAACTCGCGACCGCCGTCGAATCGGGTGCCAGCCTGGTCGTGCTGACCTCGGTGTCGTCGGTGGAACCGGTCTCGGGCATCGCCGGGTCCAACATCGCTCGACCTGCAGTCTGGGCCTATGCCAAGTACCTGGCCGATGAGGTCGGGCCGCAGGGCATCCGTGTCAACGCGATCCTGCCGGGACGTTTCGCGACGCAGCGACTGGTCGACCTGTGGACCAACCGTGCCGAGACCAACGACACGGACGTGGACCGGGAACGGGCCGCGGACGAGGCCGGGATCCCGTTGCGGCGCATCGGGGACCCGGCCGAACTGGGCGCGCTCGCGGCCTTCCTGCTGTCGCCGCGATCGGGCTACCTGCACGGCACCGCGATCCGGATGGACGGCGGCTCCGTGCGCGGCCTGT
>DATFMD010000168.1:0-11053 GCA_035267125.1 Nitriliruptoraceae bacterium
CATGAGGTGGGTGCGGCCGGACTTCGCCACGTCGGCGAACTCCTCCTCCTTGGCCCGCAACGCGCTGGCGAGGTGGGCCAGGCCCGGGATCGTGACGTCGACGGCGGTGCGGGCACAGGCGATGTGCACGGCCGACGGGAAGGAGTCGTTGGACGACTGCGAGGCGTTCACGTGGTCATTGGGGTGGACGCGGTCGGAGTCGAGGTCGGCGTCGAGCAGTTGCTTGGCTCGGTTCGCGACCACCTCGTTGACGTTCATGTTGGTGGACGTGCCCGACCCGGTCTGGAAGGTGTCGACGGGGAAGTGCTCGTCCAGTTGCCCGTCGATGACCTCGTCGGCCGCGGCGCGAATCGCCTCCGCGATCTCGGCGTCGACCACGCCCAGTTCGACGTTCGCAGCGGCGGCTGCCCACTTGATCATGGCCTGGGCCTGCACGACGGCTGCCGGCACCGGCCGACCCGAGACCGGGAAGTTGTCGACTGCACGCTGCGTGGAGGCCCCCCACAGGGCGTCGGCGGGGATCTGCATCTGCCCCATCGTGTCGTGGGCGGTGCGGAATTCGGCCATGGCGATGATCCTGGGGTGGGAGAGCGTGGGCGACACCGCAAGTCTATGGTCGTCGTGCCGGATCGGGGTTGGCCTCGGACGGTGGTTCCCCGGCGTCGGACCGAACGGCCCCCCGCGCACAGGAAGGCCCGCCCATGCAGCCACAGCCGGACTCGTCGGAGCCGGATGCCACTGCCTCGTCGGCGTCGCCACGAGGCGGGGACGGTGCCCGCAGGCGGTTGCCATTGGTGACGGCGGGGGAGGTCATGGCCGCGGCCGAGGTCGTCGACGGGATCATCCAGACGACGCCGCTGGAGACCTCCCGGGCGCTGTCCGCTGCCGCGGGCCATCCGGTGCTGCTCAAGTGTGAGCACCTCCAGCGCACGGGGTCGTTCAAGTTGCGCGGGGCCTACAACCGCATCCACGGGCTCAGCGAGGAGGAACGCAGTCGCGGCGTCGTGTGCGCGTCGGCAGGCAACCACGCGCAGGGGGTGGCGCTGGCTGCCTCCCTGCAAGGGGTCGAGGCCACGGTCTTCATGCCGGAGCGAGCCCCGTTGCCCAAGGTCGAGGCAACGCGCGGCTATGGCGCCAACGTCGAACTGGTGGGCTCGACCTTCGACGAGGCGATGGCAGCTGCCCAGGACTTCACCGACGATGCCGGCCGCGTGTTCGTCCATCCCTTCGACCATGCCGACATCATTGCCGGCCAGGGCACGCTGGGACTCGAGTTGCTGGCCCAGGACGACGACTTCACCACGGTGGTCGTCCCCATCGGCGGTGGCGGGTTGATCTCGGGTGTGGCCGTGGCGATCAAGGCCGCTCGGCCGGACGTCAGGATCGTGGGCGTCGAGGCCGAGGCCGCGGCGTCCATGGCCGCGTCGTTGGCCGCCGGGACGCCGGTCGCGGCCCGGGACGGGTCCACGATCGCCGACGGGATCGCCGTCAAGCGGCCCGGCGACCTCACGCTCGCCCACGTCGAGGAACTGGTCGACGACGTGGTCGCCGTGGACGACCAGCTCATCGCCCGGGCATTGACGATGCTGTTGGAGCGGGCCAAGCAGGTCGTCGAGCCGTCCGGCGCGGCGGCGGTGGCAGCGCTGCTCGCCGGTCTCGTCGAGATTGACGGGCCGGTCGTCGCCGTGCTGTCGGGCGGCAACATCGATCCGATGATGCTCGACCAGTTGGTGCGGGCCGGCCTGGACGAGGAGGGCCGCCACGTGACCCTGCTCACGCGCGTGCCCGACCAGCCGGGGCAGCTCGTCGCCTTCCTCGAGGTGCTGGCCGAACTGCAGGCCAACGTGGTCGGCGTCGAGCACTATCGGTTCGGTGGCCGGCGACGACTGGGCACGGTGGACATCATGGTCGAGTTGGAGGTTCGGGGCCAGGAGCACACCGACGCCATCGTGGCCGAACTGCGGCGGCGTGGGTACGCCCTGACCCGGTCCCAGATCAGGGCAGCAGGCGTGGCCCTGTAGGGCGGGACCCGCCGGGAGCAGCTGTACCCTCGACCCACGCCGTGCACCCGGGCGATACCCGCGACGCGCGGGTCGCGTCGACCGTGGTGCCGCCAGCCAGAGGATTCCCGATGCCAGACGAGGGACAGCCGCCACTGGCACCGCCGTCGTGGCCGACGGGGCGGGACGACACGGTCCCGATGGACACGACCCCGCCGCCCCCATCGGCGCCACGGGGTTCACCGCCACGGTCAGCGCAACAGGACGCGCCCCGCGGTGACCAGTTGCCGCCGCCATCGTGGCCGAATCCCTCGGGGAGCGAGGAACCCTGGCTGCAGCCCCCGGCGCCGCCGTCGTCGGGTCCCGACGACGGCTCGGGAGGCCGATCGGGGGGCGGTCGTCGTGGCATGGTGATCGGGGTGGTGGCCGTTGTCGGAGTGCTGGCGCTGGTGGTCGCCATGGGGGTTGGGTGGTTCGGCACACGAGGCGGCCCAGATGACCCGTTCGCGGGTGCAGACCCGACCGTCCCTGCCGTCCCCGACCCGGATGATCCCGATGGCGTGGATCCCGAGGCGCCCCAGGGTGGCCTGGGCGGCGGGCCGGGCCAGGATCCGCTGGCCGTCGATCCGTCCCTGCCCAACCCGTTGCCCTCGCCCGGCAGCGAGGAGATCGAGGCACTCGAGGACATCTTCGAGATCATCGACGATGCCGAACTCGAGATGCTGGACTTCATGTTCGAGTCTCCCGTTGCCGATGACGGTTCGTTGACCGAGTCGGAACTGGCCGTGGCCCGTGACGTGGCCAACGAAGCGGTGGAGGAGCTGCGGGCACTGCAGGACGAGTTGGAGACGGCCGGGACTGCCGGAGGCGCCAACGCCGCCATTCGGGCCGCGTACCTGGTCCACCTGCAGGACTGGATCGACTGGACCGGCGCCGTGGCCGACGATCCCACCCTGTTGATCGTGGGCAGCGGGGCCTACGGGAGCGCGATCTCCGAATCGGCCGATGGCTTCACCGCCTCGATTCGCGACCGCCTCGGCGACCTGTCGACGTTGCCACCGGACCTCGCCGCCCTCGTGACCGAGATCGTGGTGCGGGGCTTCATGGGCAGTGGTGGCGACTCCCAGGCAGACATCTGACGGTGCCGGTCACGCCTCGTCCGCTGGTCATCACCAATGACTTCCTCCCCGACGTGGGGGGGATCCAGTACTACCTCGGCGAGATCCTGCGGCGGCTTCCGGATGCCGCGGTGGTGGCACCTTCGCACCCCGACGCCGACAGCCATGATCCCGGGTTGGCGTACCCGGTCCACCGCTTCGGGGACCCGACTGGCCAGGTGCCCGGACTCGACGGGTGGGTGCTGCCCACCGCGGGCGTGACCGCCAGGGTCCGGCAGGTTGCGGCCATCCACGATGCCAACGTGGTGATCTGTGCCGCACCGTGGCCGTTGGTGCCGGCGGCGCTGGGACTGGACCTGCCCGTGGTGGTGATGACCCATGGTGCCGAGCTGGTGCTGCCCGCTCGCGTGCCCGCGGTCGCCCGGGTGCTGGGCCGGCAACTGGGTGCGGCGAACCTGCTGACCACCGTCTCCACGTGGACGGGCCGACATCTGCGTCGCCTGGTCGGTCCCGACGGCCCCCCCATCCGCCTGGTCCGTCCCGGCGTCGACGCGGCCACGTTCAGCCCGGACGCGGACGGCGAGGCGATCCGGGCCCGCCACGCCCTGGGAACGGACCCAACGGCGGTCTTCGTCGGCCGCCACGTCCCTCGCAAGGGCATCGACGTGCTGGTCGACCACTGGTCGGCGGTGCGCAGGAAGGTGCCGAACGCCCGCCTGCTCGTGACCGGGGACGGCAGGTTGACGCCGAGCCTGCGCGACCGGGTTGCTGCGCGGGGTGATGACGCGATCGTGCTGGCCGGGAGGGTCCCATGGGAGGAACTGCCTGCCCACCATGGCGCAGCCGACGTCTTCGTCCATCCCAACCGTTCGCGCTGGGGTGGGCTGGAACAGGAGGGATTCGGCGTGATCTTCCTGGAGGCACAGGCGGTGGGACGGCCCGTCATCGCGGGCGACTCCGGCGGTTCACCCGAAACCCTCGTGCCGGGCGAAACGGGCCTGCTGGTGGACGGCGACGATCCCGCGAGCGTGGTGGCGGCGATCGTCGAACTGCTGACCAACCGCGAGCACGCTCGGACGATGGGGGCCGCCGGTCGCGAGTTCGTGCGCCGAGAGTTCGACTGGGACGACATCGTCGCCGGCCTGCGCGACGACCTCACCGCCGTCGTGGCGGGCAGGCGCCCGAAGTCCTCGCCGGGCCTTGGCTGAGGTCCGAGCGGTCACGAGTGCTGACGGGCGTCGCGAGTGCTGACGGGCGTCGCCAGTGCTGACGGGCGTCGCCAGTGCTGACGGGCGTCGCCAGTGCTGACGGGCGTCGCCAGTGCTGACGGGCGTCGCGAGTGCCAACGGGCGTCGCGAGTGCGGACCCGGATCACGCGTGGACGGCATCGCTCGACCCGACCGCGAGTTCCGCCACGGATGCCAGCATGTCGTTGAGGTCGAAGTCCTTGGGCGTGAACACTGCGGCCACGCCGGCATCGCGCAGCCGTTGCGCGTCTGCGGGCGGGATGATGCCACCGGCGATCACGGGCGCGTCGTGGCCGGCGGCACGCAGGCCGTCCACGACCGCGGGGACCAGTTCGAGGTGGGACCCCGACAGGATCGACAGTCCCACGAGGGCCACGTCCTCGTCCACCGCGGCCGCCACGATCTGGTCGGGCGTCAACCGGATCCCTTCGTAGATGACCTCCATGCCGAGGTCACGGGCGCGCAGCGCCACCTGTTCGGCGCCGTTGGAGTGCCCGTCGAGCCCGGGCTTGCCGACCAGGATGCGCACGCGTCGACCGAGCCGTTGCGCGACGGCGGCGACCCGCTGCCGGGCCGAGGTCAGCGATGCGCCCGGCGTCGACGTCATGGCGCCCTCGGTCACGCCGGTGGGGCCGCGATACTCACCGAAGGTGTCCCGCAGGGCCTGGGACCACTCGCCCGTGGTCACCCCCGCCCGTGCCGCCACGATCGACGCCGGCATCAGGTTCTCGCCGCTCGCCGCGGCCCGACGAAGCTCCGCCAGCGCAGCCGCCACGGCGTCGTCGTCGCGCTGGTCACGATGGGCCTGCAGGCGTGCGATCTGCTCGGCCTCGGCTGACGGGTCGACGGTCAGGATGCCCCCGTCGGCGACCAGCGGACTCGGCGTGGCAGTCGTGTGCGCGTTGACGCCGACGACCACCTGCTCACCGGACTCGATGCGCCGCAGGCGCGCTGCGTTGGACGCGACCAGTTCCGCCTTCATCCAGTCGACCGCGGCCACCGCCCCGCCCATGTCGAGGATCCGGGCCAGTTCTGCGTCGGCCAACTCGACCAGTTCGTCGACCTTGGCCTCCATCACCTCGGAACCGGTGAACAGGTCGGGGTAGTCAAGCAGGTCGGTTTCGTGGGCGAGCACCTGCTGCATGCGCAACGACACCTGCTGGTCCCATGGTCGCGGCAACCCCAGTGCCTCGTTCCACGCCGGCAACTGCACGGCCCGGGCACGCGCGTCGCGTGACAGCGTGACACCGAGCATCTCGATGAGGATGCGTGCGATGTTGTTCTCGGGTTGCTGCTCGGTCAGCCCGAGGCTGTTGACCTGCACGCCGTAGCGAAAACGTCGCGACCTGGGGTCGGTGACGTCGTAGCGATCACGCGTGATGCGGTCCCACAACTCGACGAAGGCACGCATCTTGGCGACCTCCTCGACGAAGCGGATCCCGGCGTTGACGAAGAAGCTGATCCGCCCGACGACACCGGGGAAGTCGGCTTCCGGGACCTGGCCCGAATCGCGCACTCCGTCCAGCACCGCGATCGCGTTGGCCAGTGCGAAGGCGAGTTCCTGGACCGGCGTCGCCCCGGCCTCCTGCAGGTGGTAGCTGCAGATGTTGAGGGGGTTCCACTTCGGCAGGTGGGCAACGGTGTGCACGACCACGTCGGTGGTCAGGCGCAGTGACGGTTCGGGCGGAAACGCGTAGGTGCCCCGGGACAGGTATTCCTTGAGGATGTCGTTCTGGGTCGTGCCACGCAGGCTGGTGGTGTCGACGCCCTGCTCCTCGGCGACGGCGATGTACAGCGCCAACAGCCACATGGCCGTGGCATTGATGGTCATGGAGGTGTTCATGGCCTCCAGCGGGATGTCCTCGAACAGCGTGCGCATGTCGTCGATGGAGGTGACCGGCACTCCGACCTTGCCGACCTCGCCACGCGCCAGCGGATGGTCGGAGTCGTAGCCGGTCTGGGTCGGCAGGTCGAAGGCGACGCTCAGCCCGGTCTGGCCCTTGTCGAGATTGGTGCGGTACAGCTCGTTGGACGCGGCTGCAGACGAGTGCCCCGAGTAGGTCCGGATCAGCCAGGGTCGGTCGCGTTGGGCAAGTGTTGCCGGCGACGGCACCGCTGCTTCGGGGGTGGGTGTGGCCGTGTCGGTGGCGGCGTCAGCGTCGTGGTTCGGGCTCGTCGACGGCGAGGGCATCGGCTCAACCTTGGTCGTGGGGACGTGGCACCCCGGCGGCCCGGCTCCCACGCAGCGAGAGCAGGGGCCACCCGGGCGGTTCCGCCGGCTCCGCCGGCAAGGATAGGCGCGCTGCGCGGGTGCCCGGAGCCCAGTGGGGCATCGGTATGGTGGCCGCATTGCCCGCAGCCGCGCCGCGCGGCTGTCAGGATTGCCGTCGGACCCGACGGTTGAGCGTGTTTGGAGGCCATCGTGGGACGCCACGTGCTGGTGTGGGACGCACCGAACATCGACATGACCATTGCCAACATCATCGACGGCAAGCCAACGACCAGGGAACGCCCCGACCTCGAGGTGCTGGGTCGCTGGCTGGTCCAGCAGGCCGACGGTGACGACGTCGAGGCCTGCGTCTTCGTCAACGTCGCCGAGCATGTGGCCGGACCCCTGCGGGGGTGGGTGATGTGGCTGCTCGAGCAGGGGTTCCGGGTCTTTGCCCGACCCAAGATCGAGGACTCCGACGTCGACGACGACATGGTCGCCCACCTGCAGCTGCGCCACGACGAGGGCTCGCTGACCGCTGCCTACGTGGGCTCCAACGATGCGCGCTGCTTCGTCGAGCCGCTGCTGGACCTCCACGACGACGGCATCGACGTGACGGTGTTGGGATTCTCCGAGTACGCCGGTGGGCTGTCGTCGGAGGAGGCCTTCCGCTTCGTCGACCTCGAAGGCATCGACGACCTCATCCCCGTGGACCTGCCCAGGATCAACCTCGAGCACCTGCCCGCCCAGGGACGCTGGTTCGAGCCCACCGGACGACTGGGTGCCCGGTGACCCATGGCAGCAGAGACGTCGGCCAGCACGGTGCCTGACGCCGACGACGGCCGCGGAGACCACGCAGACCGAGCCGTGGCACGGTTGGACTCCGTGACGGTGGTGCGCGAGGGTCGCCGATTGGTCGACGACGTGACGCTGACCCTGCGACGGGGTCGGGCAATGGCGCTGCTGGGTCCGAACGGGGCCGGCAAGACCACGCTCCTGCGCATCCTGGCGACGCGGTTGTTCCCCACCAGCGGCGACGTGCAGGTGTTGGGCGCGACGTTCGGCCGGGCCGACCTGCGCCCGCTGCGCCACCGCATCGGGTTTGCATCGGTGGCCATGAACCCGCTCCTGCCGGCGAGCCAGACGATCGGGAACCTGGTCGCGGCCGCGCGTCGAGGGATCCTGCGCAGCGACGACCGAGTCACGCCCGAGGACCGGGAGGCCGCCGCCCGCGCGTTGGAGCGCATCGGCGTGGGTCAGCTCGTCGATCGCACGGTCCGGACGTGCTCCCAGGGCGAGTGGCAACGGGTCCAGATTGCCCGCGCGCTGGTGGCCGACCCCGACCTCCTCCTGCTCGACGAGCCCGCGGCAGGTCTCGACCTGGGTGGCAGGGAGTCGCTGGTGGCGGACCTCGATGCCCTGTTGGCAGCACCCGGTGCGCCGGCGACCGTCGTGGTCACCCACCATCTCGAGGAACTGCCGGCACGCGTCGTCGACGCCACGCTGCTGCGCGAAGGTCGCGTGGTCGCCACTGGAAGTGCCGTCGACGTCCTGGACGACGAGCTCGTGTCACGGACCTTCGCCGTGCCGGTGACGGTGGCGCGTGTCGGTGGACGCTGGACGGCACGAGTGCGCCGCCCCTGACGCGGCTCGCGGCACTGGTCGACCCGGCGCTGGCGCTGACCAGCCATCGCCGAGCTCCCCACGGTCTCGCAGGTCCGGATGCGCCCTAGACTGGCTGGCATCGGTGCCCAGCCCGCCCGTCCCGGTGCGACCTGCGCGCTGACCCGTTGTCATGCGCCGGGCCGCTGGTTCCCCGCATCCCGGCGCTGCGCCGTTCATCGCGTCCACTGGAGATCTCAAATGCCCGAAGCCGTCATCGTCGCAGTCGCCCGCAGTCCGATCGGTCGCGCCTTCAAGGGCTCGATGACCGAACTGCGCTCGGACGACCTCGCCGCGACCATCATCGCCGCCGCGATGGACCAGGTCCCCGAGGTCACCCCCGCCATGGTGGACGACCTGCACCTGGGTGTGGGGCTGCCGGGCGGTGAGCAGGGGTTCAACATGGCGCGCGTCGTGGCCACCCTGCTGGGGTGGGAGACGGTGCCCGGCGTCACCCTGACCCGATACTGCTCGTCGTCACTGCAGACCACCCGCATGGCGCTGCACGCCATCCGGGCCGGCGAGGGCGACGTCTTCGTGTCGGCAGGCGTCGAGATGGTGTCGCGCTTCACCAAGGGCAACTCCGATTCGTTGCCCGACACCCGCAACCCCCGCTTCGACGCCGCGCGGGCGCGCACCGACGCCACCACCGAGGAGGGCGCCACCGAGTGGGTCAGCCCCGCCACGCTGGACCAACTCCCCGACGTCTACATCCCGATGGGCCAAACGGCCGAGAACGTCGCGCTCGTGAAGGGCATCTCCCGCGCCGAGATGGACGAGTTCGCGCTTTCCTCGCAGCAGCGCTACGAAGCCGCCTTCGAGGATGGGTTCTGGGCCAACGAGATCACGCCGATCGAACTGCCTGACGGCACGACACTCGACCGCGATGATTCGCCCCGGTTCGGCACCACGCTCGAGGGACTGGCCAGCCTCAAGCCCGTGTTCCGCCCCGACGGTCGTGTCACCGCCGGCAATGCCTGTCCGCTCAACGACGGGGCCGCCGCGGTGGTGGTCATGAGCGACACCAGGGCAGCGGAACTCGGCATCGAACCGCTGGCGCGCATCGTGTCGACCGGCGTGTCGGCGCTGGACCCAGAGATCATGGGCCTCGGGCCGATCGAGGCCTCGCGCCAGGCGCTGGACCGGGCCGGAATGACGATCGACGACATGGACGTCGTCGAGATCAACGAGGCCTTCGCCGCCCAGGTGATCCCGTCGGCACGAGCGTTGGGTGTCGACTTCGATCGCCTCAATCCGCACGGCGGCGCGATCGCGGTCGGCCACCCCTTCGGAATGACCGGTGCCCGCATCACCGGCACGCTGCTCAACGGACTTGCCCACACCGACTCGACGTATGGCCTGGAAACCATGTGCGTCGGTGGTGGCCAGGGCATGGCCATGGTGGTCGAGCGCCTGTCATGAGGCCGCAGCGGGAATCCTCCCGGTCGGCTTCGGACGACTGGCCGCGGGTTGCATTGGCGCCGTGGGTCGGACCGGTGGATCCCGACCATCCCGACGCCAACTTCCTGGCCGACGTGGCGACCACGTCGCTGGCCGATCCCATGCCCACGCTGGAGCGGCTGTCGCGCGCGCTGGACCTGCCGGTGGGTGCGTTGGCGCGGTACGTGTTGGCCAAGTGGACCACCGCCGGCAGCGAGGCGGTGCTGGCGGCCGGACCGTCCGCGATCACACGCGTGCGGGAGCTGGTGGATCGCCTGGCCGACCTGGAAGACCGGGCAGGTGCGGGCCGGGGTGGCGAGTCATCCGACGACCAGCGGGGACTGGACGGCGCCACCCCGGGCGCGGCTGCCACGACTGCCTCGGATGATGCCGCGGGTCGGCGGGCCGTCCTGGCAGACCTCGTGGAACAGGTGCAGTGGCTGGCGCACGGTGTCGACGACCCCGGCGGGACCTATCCGGGGGGCGGCGCTGATCCGGTCGCACCCGAGTCGTCCGGCAAGGGCACCGGATCGGGGTCCTCCGACGGTGTCGACTCGGGACCAGCCGGCCCGTCGTGACCGGCGCCGGGCATGCGCAGCTCCCACTCGGTCGTGTCGTCGACCACCAGGTGTGCCCGGCCCCCGGCACGGTGCATGCGATCGATGATCGAGCGGCGCACGCCGAGCCGGTCGCCGGGCACGGTCGCCAGCTCGAACCCGGGCCCCTGGTCGGCCACCCAGACCACGGTGTCGCCGTCGGGGGCGCGAGCCAACTCGGCATGGACTCGGATCGGCGGGCTGCCATGGTGCACGGCGTTGCGGACCGCTTCGCTGGTCGCAGCCACCAACAACAGTTCGCGGTCGCCCACGTCGCGGTCGCCCACCACCGACACCGAGATGTCGACGCCGTCCGCGGCGGCGGTGACCGCTTCCTGCAGCGCCTGGCGCAGTGAATCCACCGAGTCGACCTCGCTGCGCAGGAACTGGCGCAACTCGTTGGAGGCGCGGCCGGCATGGCGCCGGGCCCCCGAGACGTCGGTGGCGTGGGTGACTGCAGCGAGATGTTGCAACACGGTGTCGTGCAGCCGAGCACCCGCCTCGGCCCGTTCGTTGGCACGAGCGGCTTCCGTGCGAGCGTCGAGCAGCTGCGCCTGGAGGCGGTCGCGCTCCACCACGACGCGCTCGATGGCACGGATCAGCCACGTCATGGCGATCGCCCCGAACGTGATGAACAGCGCGGCCGTTGCTGCCCTTCCGATCGGCCAGCCGTGGCCGATGAAGGGTCGGACCAGCCCGGTCAGGACCAGGCCGGTCGTGGTGAGCGCCACCCTTCTCCGACTCCCCGACAACGCCACCCCGAACAGCACGATGACGACCG
>DATFMD010000169.1:0-10293 GCA_035267125.1 Nitriliruptoraceae bacterium
CGGGCATGCATCGAGAGTGCTCGGACCCCGCTGTGAATACATGCCCTCGTGCTGCGACCGCACGTGCGTGGGCGATCTCGTGTCGCTGGACCCCGGCAGGCCGACGCGCACCTCACATCGAGGCGACGATCGCCGTTGCCGTGACCAGGACGGTCAAGGTCAACGGCCAGCCCACGCGGGCGTAGTCGGTGAACCTGTAGCCACCGGGCCCGTACACGATCGTGTTCGTCTGGTAGCCGATCGGGGTCATGAACGAGCAGGACGCGACGACACCGATGGCGATCGCCAGCGTTCGCGAATCGATGCCGGTGGCCTCGGCCAGTGACATCGCGATGGGGAACACGACGATGACGGCAGCGTTGTTGGTGACCAGTTCCGTGGTCACCGCCATGGCCACCAGCAGCCCGAAGACGACGCCGACCGTGCCGAACTGGTCGAAGGCCGCGATGATGCCATTGGCCAGGCTCGAGGCCAGACCGGTGGTCTCCATGGCTGCCCCGAGGGCGAAGGACGCCGCGATGAGGATGATCACGTCGAAGTCGATCGCGTCCCGAACCTCGTTTGAGGTGAGCACCCGAGTCGCCACCAGCGCGCCCGCAGCGAGCAGGGCGGCCTCCAGGATCGACAGGATGCCCAGCGCCGCGACGAGGACCATGATGAGGGTGATCGCCGCGACCACCGGCGCGTTGCGCGATGCTGTCGGCGGGTCGCCTCCCAGTCGCGAGATGAGCAGGAAGTCGCGCCGCTCCGTCCAGTTGACCTGGAACTGGGGACCGGCCAGGACCATCAGCGCATCACCGGGCCGGAACCGCACCTCGCGCGGGTCGGCAGTGATGCGGTGGCCGTCGCGATGGATGGCCAGCACGGCTGCCTGGTAGCGGCCGAGGAAGGCGATGTCGGCCAATTGGTGACCGGCGAGCGGTGACGTGCGCCCCACCACGGCGACGTAGAGGCCGTGGCCCGGTTCGGCGACGGCATCGAGGTGCTTCTGGCTGGTCGACCGCAGTCCCTGCAGACGATAGAGCCCGACGATCTGGGTCACCTCGCCGACGAACGTCAGCCGGTCGCCGGGTTGCAGCAAGGTGTCCAGGTCCACGGGGGCCATCGTGCGGTCGCCCTGGGCGAGTTGCACCAGGAACACGTGGCGTCGTCCGATCAGGTCCGTGTCGTTGATCGACACACCGTCGTAGGGACCGCCCGCGATCACCTCCATCGTGACGACGAATTCGCGGATCTCCTGCTGTGCCTGTTCCTGGGCGGTGGAGCGAATCGGGACCAGCTGCCACGAGACCCCGATCAGCACCACCATGCCGATCAGCGCCACCGGCCCACCGATGGCGGTGACCTCGAACAGGCCGAGGCCACGTTGGCCGCCCTCCTCCAGCAGGCCCGACACGACCAGGTTGGTGGAGGTGCCCAACACGGTCATGGTGCCACCGAGGATGGCGGCGAACGACAACGGCATGAGGAACCGGGATGCGGCCAGGCCGCGACGCTGGGTCAGGGACACGATGTCGGGCGTCATCATCGCCACCAGTGGCGTGTTGTTGAGGAAGGCCGACGCCCCCGCGGCCGGGATCACCAGGCGAGCCAACTCGCGGCGGCGCTGGCCACTGCCCAACAGCCGTGCGGTCAGCGGGCTCAGCATGCCGGTCTTCTCGGCCGCCCGGGCCAGCACGTAGAGGGCTGCCACGGTGATCGGCGCCGGGTTGGCGAACCCCGACAGCGCCTGGGACGTGTCGATGACACCGGTGATGAGCAACGTGACCGCCGCCATCAGCACGACCGCCGAAGGAGCCAGTCGATCCCACACCAACAGCCCGAAGGTCGCCACCATGACCACGACCGTGATCCAGGCGTCACCGCTCACGAAGCCGGCTCCGGATGGCGAGCCATGTGGTCGTGCCTGTGCGGTGCAACCAACAGCCGGCTCCTGGACGGGGACCGTTCACGATAGTGGCGAGCGACTCCCCGGACCCCCCCACCCGTGGGAAGGGTCGCCCGGCCCTGGTGGTGTCGTTGCCACCGTCGACGGTCAACTTGCCACGGAGCCGTCGACGTCGTCGGCGTCGTCGGCGTCTGCCCGGGGCTGGGGTGCCAGCGCGAGCACGGCAGCCGCTGCGTCGTCCTGGCGCAGGTCGTCGACACGATCCAGGTTGCGTTCGAGTTGGCGCCGCCGAACGCCATTGACCTCGTCGAAGGCTCGCTGGGCCGACGTGATGCGGTCGCCGACCTTTTCGAGGTGGGCCGTGAACCGGTCCCACTGGTCGGCGAAGCCGTTGAGCGCATCGAGGATCTCGGCGGAGCGCTGCTCGGTCATGTGGTCCTCGACCGTCTGGCGGATCACGGCAAGCACCGCGAACAGCGTGACGGGCGAGCACAACACGACCCGGGACGCCAGGGCCTCGTCGAGCAGGCCCGGGGCGGCGTCGTGCAGGTAGGCGTAGACGTGCTCGTTGGGCATGAACAACAGCACCTGGTCGAGGCTGCCCTCGGTCGTGTCGTTGTACTCGCGGCGCGCCAATTCCCGCACGCGGTTGCGGGAATCACGGACGAACGCCTGGAGGTGGCGATCACGTTCGGCGTCGGTGGTGGCCTCGAGGTGGCGCAGGTAGTTGTCGAGCGGGAACTTGACGTCCATGTGGAGGTGGCGACCCGCCGGCAACAGGAAGGTGATGTCGGGACGTCCCTTGGCGGTGGACTCCTGCACGACGTAGTTGATGCCCTCGCAGAAGCCCGCCGCGCGCAGCACGTCCTCGGCCATGCGTTCACCCCACTGCCCCCGCGACCGCGACGACGCCAGCGCCTCCTTGAGGGCGCCGGTGGTTCGAGCCAGGTCGCCGGTGGCCCTGGATGCCTCGGTCAACCGCGCCTCGAGGTCACCCATGCCCTTGCTGCGTTCGCGGTCGAGTTCGGTGACGAGTTCACGCATGCGACTGAACTCGTCGGTCATCCTGGCGGCACGCTCGTCCAGGGTGCGGTCACGTTCGGCCAGCATCGCCCGGGAGCGGGCAGTCTCGGTGCCCAGTCGCTCGGCCGCCAGGGACACGACGGTGTCCACGGCGTCCACGACCACCCGGTCACTGCGACGTTCGAGGGCCTCGCGTTGGGTCACCACCTCCTCACGCAGTTCGGCAACGACCCGGGCGTTGGAGGTCGCCTGCCGTGCCAGCAACGCCCGCACCGCGACGTACACGACGACGGCAGCGACGGCGACCACGAAGGCGACGGCGGTCCAGGCCGAAGCGGGCATGGGATCCTCCTTCACGGAGCGGATGGCACGGATGGCCACGAACGACGTCGACCATACGCAGGCACTGTGACAAACCCTCGCAGGCACCACGTGCCAGGAGCCCACGAGTGCGGCAGGGCCACGCGGGGGCGCAGGAGCGAACCGTGCGTGGCCAACCGACGACGGCGGGCAGTTCGACGCGGCCGTGTCGCCCCTGCGTCCCAGTTCGCAATACCCTGCCCGGCACGACGAGACCGGACCGCAAGGAGCCGCAGGAATGATGGAACTCGACTGGGGAAACCGCGATCCCCGCTGGGCCGGCATCCAGTCCGACAGCATCACGATCGACCACGTCAGGATCAACCTGCTGCGGGCCGACCCGGCCAGCGTCGGCAGCGACGATGCAGATCCGGAGGCCGCCCCCATCCTGCTGGTGCACGGACTCGGCGGTGCGTCGACGAACTGGCTCGACGTGATCGCCGACCTGGCTCGACGTGCGCCGGTCGTTGCGATGGACCTGCCGGGGTTCGGCGACACCGAGCCGCCGCTGCCAGAGGCCGCCCACATCACGCCTCAGGTGACGTTCCTGACACGCCTGCTCGACGCCCTGGACTGGCCACGTGCGGAGGTCCACGGCAACTCGATGGGGGGCCTGCTGTCCGTCCTGCTGGCCGGTCAGCACCCCGACCGGGTCGAACGACTCGTGCTGGTGTCGCCGGCCATGCCCACGCGCCAGCCGTCCGCCCTGCTGCACATGGACGGCGCCATGTTCCTGCAGTTCGCCGCCTTCAAGTTGGCCCGCAAGACCACCCTCAAGGCCATCCGCAAGTCCTATGACGGCTCCACCCCCGAGGAGTTGTCCGAGCGCATCCAGGGCCTGGTCCTGGGTTCCGACAGCCTCTATCGACCGCCGCTGATGGACGTGGCCGTCGAGCAGGCGCGGGCCGGGATGGGCCGCGAATGGCGCTCGGACAGCCTGAGCCACGCGACCCGCGACCTGGTGACGTGGCTGACGGTCCGCCAGGGTGCAATCCGGGCAGCCGAACGAGCCATCACCGCCGACATCCTGCTCATCTGGGGTGACGAGGACCGCCTCGTGCCCAGGGCGGCCATGGACGCCCTGACCACGCAACGCGGCGACATCGCCCGTCACGACCTGGCAGGCATCGGCCACGTCGCCATGATCGAGGTGCCCGACCGCTACCTGTCGATCGTTCGGACCTGGCGCGAGGCGCTGTCGGCCACCACCACCGACCGACCCGAGTCCGGTGACGACGCGACCGCGGCACCCACCGCCCCCCAGACGTCCGACGACGTGACCACGGTTGGCGCGACCGGCTGACCACGGCACCCGGACAGTCCACCACCGGGACCGCCCGTCGGCCGGCTGGCCGCCCGACCGCCCGACCCAACGCTTCGAAAGGCCCCGCGTGGCCACCGCCGCTCCCCTGTCACCGACGCAGCGCTCCACGGCCCTGGACCGCATGCGCGGCGAGGTCTTCGACATCGTCGTGATCGGAGGCGGTGTCACCGGTGCCGGGGTGGCCCTCGACGCCGCCACGCGGGGGCTGTCGGTGGCCCTTGTCGAGCAACGCGACCTCGCCGCAGGCACATCCTCACGATCGTCCAAGCTCATCCACGGTGGGCTGCGCTACCTCGAACAACTCAACTTCGGCCTGGTTCGTGAGGCGCTCCACGAACGGGGACTCCTGCTGCACGACCTCGCCCCCCACCTGGTCCGGCCGGTGTCGTTCCTCTATCCGCTCACCCACGCCGTCTGGGAACGCCCCTACGTCACGGCCGGGTTGACGCTCTACGACACCCTTGGCGGCGCCGGCCATCTCCCCCGCCACGAGCAGTTGTCCCGATCGGGAGCACTCAGGATGGCGCCGGGACTGCGCCGCGGCTCGTTGGTGGGTGCGATTCGGTACTGGGACGCCCAGGTCGACGACGCCCGCCACACCATGATGGTGGCACGCACGGCCGCCGACCACGGCGCCGCCGTCGTCACCTCGGCGCGGGTCACCGAACTGCTGCGCGAAGGCGACCGCGTCTCGGGCGTCGAGGCCACCGACCTCGAAACGGGCGAGGTCATCGACGTGGCCGCCCGCCAGGTCGTCAACGCCACCGGTGTGTGGGCCGACGACATCCAGGACATGGTCGGACGCGGACGAATCCACGTCCGCGCCTCCAAGGGCATCCACCTGGTGGTGCCGCGCGATCGCTTCCAGTCCGACACCGGCGTGATCCTGCGCACCGAGACCAGCGTGTTGTTCATCATCCCGTGGGGCCGCCACTGGATGATCGGGACGACCGACACCGACTGGGACCTGGCCCGGTCCCACCCGGCCGCGTCGGCCACCGACATCCAGTACCTGCTGGACCAGGTCAACCGGGTCCTGACGACGCCGCTGACCCACGACGACGTCACGGGTGTCTTCGCCGGCCTGCGCCCGCTGTTGTGGGGCGAGTCAGAGGACACCTCGCAGCTGTCACGCGAACACGCGGTGTCGGCGACGGCAGCCGGCCTGATCACGATCGCGGGAGGCAAGTACACCACCTACCGCGTGATGGCCAAGGACGCCGTCGACGCCGCCGCACACGGCCTGGACGAGAAGGTCCCCGACTCGGTCACCGACACCGTCCCCATCGCGGGCGGGGCCGGTTACCACGCCGCCTGGAACCAGCGCCACGACATGGCCGCGCGCTCCGGCCTGCACGTTGCCCGGATCGAACACCTGCTGCAGCGCCACGGGACGCTCATCACCGAGTTGCTCGACCTGGTCGAGCAGCACCCGGACCTGGCCACCCCGCTGCCCCGTGCCGAGGACTACCTCGAGGTCGAGGCGGTCTACGCCGCCAGCCACGAGGGCGCGTTGCACCTCGACGACGTCCTGACCCGGCGCACGCGGATCTCCATCGAGTCGTGGGATCGCGGGCTTGCCGCGGCACCCGTGGTGGCCCGGCACATGGCAACGGTGCTGGGCTGGGACGACGAGACGACCGCGCGCGAACTGGCCCACTACCGGGGCCGGATCAAGGCCGAGCGCGAGTCGCAGGGCATGCCTGACGACCACACGGCCGATGCCACCCGGATGGGCGCACCGGACGTGCGCACGGGTGCCAGCCAGTGACTCGCCATGGCTGAATCCCGGCCGGCCACCTCCACCCTCCCCGGCGCCACCGCCGACCCCGATGCCGGTCGGCATCCGCTGCTGGGCCCGTGGTGGGTGACCGCGCACGTGGTGGTGCTCGCCGTGCTGGTCACCTTCCCGATGCTGGCGGCCTGGCAGTGGGAGCGCCACCGCGAGGAACAGGCCACGGCCGCACGCATCGACGAGCGCATCACCAGCACACCCGTGCCCCTGGCACAGCTCCTGACCCCGGCACTGCTGGCCGACTTCGACGAGTCGGACATGGCTGCCCTGGAGTTCACGCCCGTGGTCGTGACGGGCACGTGGCGTGGCGACGAACAGGTCGCCCAACGCAACCGCTCGTACGGGGGCCAGGGTGGGTTCGACCTGCTCACGCCATTGGTGCCGGGCGTCGAGGGCGGGCTGGACGAGGGGCTCGACGGGATGGCCGTGCTCGTGCGTCGAGGCTGGGTGCCGCCAACCCAGGGTGGCAGCGCGACGCCGACCGACGACGTTCCCGTGTCGGGCCCGGTCGAGGTGGTCGGATGGCTGGAGGCACCCGTGTCCCAGCCCTCGTTCGGCCCCACCGATGCCGCCACCGGCACCCTGACCACCGTGTTCCATGCCGATGTCGACCGCCTCGACGACCAGGTCGAGGGGGACCTGGCCCCGATGCTGGTGCACCTGACGACCCAGTCTCCCGACGACGGCGACCTGCCGCTGGCCCAGCCCGTCCCGGAGCACGACACCAACCAGAACCTGTCGTATGCCCTGCAGTGGACGGCGTTCACCCTGATCGTGGGGATCGGCTACGCGATCGTGTTGCGACGTCGCCTCCGGGATCGGCGCGCCGGCATCGACAGCGACGTCGACCCCTACCTGCGCGATCAACCGCCCTCGCGGTCCGATGACCGGATGGTGACGTGAGCACCCCGGGGATGGAGGAAGAGCCACCGACGGACGCAGCGGTTCGGACGGTGGGGGTGACCAGCCTCGCAGGGATTGCGGGAACCGATGAGGTGGCGGTCGAGGAGCCGTTGACCATCCGCCTTGCCACGCTCGCGGGCGCCACGTCCGACCTCGCCGTCACGATGCGAACCCCCGGCCACGACGACGAACTGGCGGTCGGGTGGTTGTTCGCCGAAGGCATCATTGCGGCCCGTGGCGACATCGTGGACGTGGCTCCGTGCGCCCTCGGTGCCGACGACGATGCCCGTGGCAACGCCTTGCAGGTGACGCTGGCGGGCGCCGACCTGCCCGACACGTCGGCGCTCGATCGTCACGGCCTCGTCACCAGTGCCTGCGGGGTCTGCGGGCGGCGCAGCATCGAATCCCTGGCCGACACCGGCGTGACCCAGGTCGGCGACACCGTCAGGACCCCGGTCGACGTCGTCACTGCCCTGCCCGGATCGCTGCGCGCACGGCAACCCGCCTTCGACCGGACCGGCGGGCTCCACGCTGCCGCCATCGCAACCCCGACCGGTGACATCGTGGTCGTGCGCGAGGACGTCGGCCGCCACAACGCGATGGACAAGGTGGTCGGCGCGAGCCTGCTCGACGGCACGTCGGCGGCCGGCCACGTCGTGGCCCTGTCGGGTCGCGCCAGCTACGAACTGCTGGCCAAGGCGGCGGCCGCAGGCATCGAGGTCGTGGTCGCCAACGGTGCCGCGTCGACGCTGGCCGTGGACGTGGCCGACAGCTTCGGCATCACCCTCGTCGCGTTCGCGGTCGGCCCGACGCCACGGATCCTGACCCATCCACGGCGCATCACCTCCACGCCCTGACCTCCGACACCCGGGCACCCGGGCGAACCGTCCGCCCAACGTCTCGGGCCCGCACCGCCGGGCACCCACGCGAACCGTCCGCCCAACGTCTCGGGCCCGCGCACTAGCGTGGGCGCGGACCGTCCTGCCGGCGTGAGAGGAACCCATCGTGTCGGAGCTGCTGACCGAACTCGCCAATGTCGCCCTGCTCACCTTCGTGCTGTCGTCGATGGTGGCCCTGGGACTGTCGTTGACGGTCCAGCAGATCATGCAGCCGCTCACCAACGTGCGGCTCGTGGTGACGGCACTGCTGGCCAACTTCGTGATCGCCCCCCTGGCGGCCTGGGGCATCGCCGAGGTGCTCGGCCTCGACGATCCGCTCAAGCTCGGCCTGGTGCTGCTGGGATGTGCCGCCGGAGCCCCGTTCCTGCCCAAGCTGGCGCAACTCGCCAAGGCCGACGTGGCCTACTCGGTCGGCCTGATGGTGCTCCTCATGGTGGTGACCGTCGCCTACATCCCGCTGGTGCTCGTCCCCCTCGTCGAAGGCGTCGAGGTCACCGCATGGGACATTGCCAAGCCGCTCGTCCTGGGCATGCTGTTGCCGCTGGCGATTGCCCTGGCCGTTCGGGCTCGCTATGACGAGTCCAGGAAGCTGGCCGGACCCCTCAACCAGGTCTCCACGGTGAGCCTGGCGATCGCCCTGGTCATCGTGCTGGTGATCGGATTCCCCCAGCTCATCGATGCGTTCGGGACCGGGTCGTTCATCGCGGCACTCCTGTTCATCGCCGTGTCGCTGGTCGCCGGCTACCTGCTCGGGGGCACCACCCGTGGGCAGCGGGTCACGACCGGGGTCGGGACGGCCCAGCGCAACCTCTCGGCGGCCCTGCTCATCGCGACGACCAGCTTCAGCGGCCAGGCAGAGGTGTTGGTCATGGTCATGGTCGCCGCCACGCTGATGCTGATCATCCTCCTGCCGTTGTCGGCCGAGCTCGGCAAGCGCGTCAACGACCCCGAACCTCAGCCGGAACCGGCCGGCTGAAGCCCACGTCACGGGGCCAGGGGGACACGGCGGGGGCTCGACTCCGGGGTCGGTTGGCGCCGAACACGTTGCAGTGGGCGGACGACCCCTGCCCGGCGGTCGCACCCCGCAACGGACTGTGGTGCCCGGCCGATGGCGCTGCATGCTCACCCAGTTTCGAACATCGCCCCGGCCGCACCCACGATGACGATGGTGCACAGGTCGATGGGCCTGATGGATCCCCAGCGAACGCGACGAGCTCCAGGCCCGACTCGATGCGGATGCCGAGCGGCATGACAAGACGGTCGCGTGACGACGACGGTCTCGTCACCGACGAGTGGGTGGCCCATCGGCGGGTGCCTGCCCTCGCCGAGGCGCACGCCCACCGGCCAGGGAGGTTCCCGATCTCGCCGTGACGCTACTTCTGGAAACTCGTGCTCGAACTGCCCCACTCCTGGCTGTCGTCTCGCTTGACCAGTCGGGGGTCGTCGATCTCCATGCCGCGGGGAATCTCGCGTGGCCGCCGCCCCGGCACTCGACGTCGACGAAACGTGGCCCGCCACCATTCGACCAGGCGCCGCCATCGAGACATCGAGTGCTCCTCTTCTTCGTCCGTTTCCACGTCAGGGCCACGACTCGCTGGGCGGTGACCTCACCCAACCTGCAGGGTCCACCAGTCCGGTCAGGTGACCGGGCAGTCGTCCGACACCTCCAGGCTGAAGTCCGGCGGGCGATACCCCGCCGCCGCTCGCATCGTCATCGACCCCAGCAGGGTCAGTTGCCCGGGGCCCGTCGGCCGAAACGCCACCACGATCGGCCATCGCCCCGGGCCAACCACCACGGGCGCGCCCAGTCGCAGTGCCATGGTGTCGGGATCGAAGGCCACGACATCCCCGTGCTCCAAGTCCCCTTCCCGGGCAAGGCCAACCCCGACGAGTGCGCCGTCCGGCAAGTCGTTCGACAGCACCGGCAGGTCCACCACGACCTCCCGTGCCTCGTCGACGACGACATCGCCGGGCGACACCAGCAACGTGGGTGCGGCACGGGACACCGGGGCGCATGCCGTGGCCACCTCCAGCCGCACGTCGGCCTCGAGTTCCACGGCGACGACACGGTTCGGTGCCTGGCGGCCATCGAACACGAACA
>DATFMD010000170.1:0-4073 GCA_035267125.1 Nitriliruptoraceae bacterium
TCGGGACAGCGGGGCGAATCGCGGGCCCTGCCGGTGCACGTGCCGGGGGCCGCGGGCCGGCCATGGTATCCGTGGCCTCGCCCCTGCCCCGAGCCGCTACTGGCGGATGGGGACGGCCAGGGACTCGGGCTCGTCGATCTCTTCGTCCCGCTTCTTCTCGCGCATCTCGAGGCGATCCAGCCAGAACAGCGACAGGACGAACAGCACGAGCGAACCGATCGTCCACACCATCGACGGGAAGTACAGCAGGGACTCCTGCTTGTAGGCGAACATGGGCCGGGTCTCGACCGGGATCTCGAGCGTGTCACCGGCCTCGTTGACGTAGTTGACGAAGATCGTGACCTCGGTGCCTGCGACCAGCGTGCCGTCGGACCGGGTCATCACCGGTTGCCCCGGCTCGGCCGTGTAGGTCGGATTGGCACGCGACCAGTCATCGACACTGTCCTCGCCGACTTCCTCGGCCAACCCGGCCTGTCCGGTCTCGAGGTACTCCGCACGCTGCTCGCCGCCCAACTGGATCTCGCCGTCCTCCTCCATCAGGGCCAGCGCCACCATGAGTTGCTCGGCCTGGGCGAGGTCACCGACCGTGGCCGTGTACATCGGCCCCTCGTCGGAGCCCACGAACTCCTCGACCGTCTCGAAGTCGTCGAGGTTGTTCGTGGCTGGCAACAGCATCGCCGCCTCGGAGCCGGGTTCGAAGGCAAACCACTTGGCGGTGTACTGGTCGGCTGGCTGGCCGGGGAAGTTCTGCACACCCGTGGCCACCGGCGTGCCGGGCGCGCCGAACCACCAGAAGATGCCCAACACGAAGGTGAAACCGAAGAACGCCGTCCCGTAGATCGCGGCGCCCTTCTTGAGTCCGTAGTTGGACCACAGCAGCATGAAGACCGATCCGCTGAAGAACAGGATCCCCAGCGGCACGGCGATCTTGGCCGCGACGTGGTCGGCCGACAGGCCTTCGGCGCCCTCGGTGGCCAGCAGCAGGATGGTGGCGATGGATGTCATTCCTCGTCCTCCGTGGGCGTGGCCGCTTCAGCGGTGTCGGTGGCCGGTCCGACCTGGCCGTAGGGCGGGCCCCCGGGGACCTGTTGCGACTCGATGTAGTCGATGATGGACTCCATGGCCTCCTCGGGCAACACCTCGGCAAAGGACGGCATCTGGCCCACGGTCGGCACGTTGCGACCGTTGATCAGCGTGCCCAGGATCGTGTCGCGGACCGGCTGGAAGGTGGACGGGTCGTCCAGGTCGGCGCCGTAGCGGCTGTAGATCGTGTTGAGCGCCGGACCGACCTGACCCTGCAACTCGTCACCGTGGCACCGCGCGCAGTTGTTGGCGTACAACTCCATGCCGGACTGGCCGGTGAACGCCGCGGCATCCACCTCTGGCACCTCACCGGTCTGGATCGACAGGACGTAGCGCGTGATCTGGTTGATCTGGAAGTCGTTGAGGGGCCCGTTGTACGCGGAGCCCCAGGCCGGCATCGGGGTGCCGGCGCGACCCTGCTTGATCGTCTGGGTCACGAACTCCTCGACGTCGGTGACGATCTCGGAACCCTCGTAGCGTGCCGCGATGTTGTCCAGCGCGGGGGCTGGCCACGGGGCCTCGCCGTACGGGTTGGGGGCAGCCCCACCACCGGCGTTGGTGCCGTGGCACGACGCGCAGTTGTCGACGAACAGCACGGCGCCGGCATTGACGTCCTGTTCGTAGTACCCGTCGACCTTGTCGTTGATGCGGGCAGGCTCGATCAGCCAGTAGGCGGCCAGGAAGACACCGGCGAACAGCGACAGCGCGACGCCCCACGCCATGGCGCGTTCCATGCCGACGGTCTCGAGTTCCTCGTCGGAGTGGTACGGACGCATCGCCAGGGGGATGTCCCCCTCGCGCTTGTCGCCGGTCTTGCGATCCCGACCGGGCCCGACGATGAACCAGGCCAGCCCGAAGGCGACCAGTCCCGCGACCAGGATGACGAGCACGACGGTGAAGTCAGTGCCACCCTCGGCGGCGTCCGTCGCAGCCTCGGTGGCCTCGGTTGCCAACAACAGGTAATCCATCAACGCCACCTCGTGGTCATCGTGGCAGGGGTCACGCCACCGTCGCGGCAGGCATCACCGGTCAACACAGCATCACAGGTCAACACAGTTTGGTCCTTCCGCCTCCTGGGCCAGCACGTTCGCGGTTCGTGCAGGACCGGGAACCACGCTCCCGGTGTCGACCTGCAGGTCGCCGTCGGCGCTGATGCTGCTCGGGAAGCGGTCGAGACCGCGGGGGGCCGGGCCGTCGACCCATTCTCCCCAGCGGTTGTACTTCGACCCGTGGCAGGGGCACTCGAACCACTGGGAGCTCTGGCACCACGGCACGCGGCAGCCCAGGTGGACGCACTTCTGGTACAGCGCCATCAGGCCGCTGTCGCCCACCTCGACGCCGATTTCGCCGTAGGCTTCGTCGGCACCCGGGGCACTGGGGTCGTACTCCACCACGTAGAGCCGCCCCGAGGGGTACTCCAGCGGTGCACGGGCAGCACGGATGTCGGCCAGGATCTGCTCTGCGTTGCCGATGGTGATCGTCTCACCGAACCCGCCGGACAGGCCTGGCCACAGGAAGGCCAGGGAGCCCAGGCCGAACACGCCCAGTCCCCCCGCCACGCTGCCGAACAGGGCGTAGCGCAGGAACGTGCGACGTTCGACCTCCGGGAGCCCACTTCGCTCGTCACTCATGTCCGCACCTTCACACTGTCTGCCGTTGGCCGCGGGGTCGCCGCGTGCCGTCGGTTGGTTGTCACAAGTCGGTTGGTCGTCATCGGTTGGATGTCACAGTTCGAAGAACAGGCCGTCGACCCATGGCCACACCCAGTTGAAGCCCGGGCCACGGAAGAAGGACCCTGCCAGCACGAACATCGTCCACATCACCAGGAAGAACGTCATGGCCATGTTGGCGAACTTGCGGTTGTCGGGCTTGGCCGACGGGTTCTTGTCCACGTAGGCCGCGCCACCGAGGATGAACAGGCCGATGCCGGGAAGCGTGACACCGGCGATCATCGGGTGGAAGTAGCGCAACAACTCCTGCAGGCCCAGGAAGTACCACGGCGCCTTGGAGGGGTTGGGGGTCAGGTTCGGGTTGGCCAGGTCGCGGAAGGTCGCGTCGATGAAGTAGGACGCGATCAGCAACACCGCGCCCATCGCCAGCAGGGCCACGAACTCGACCAACAGCAGGTGCGGCCACGTGTAGACCTTGTCCTGCTGCTTGTCGCTGACCTGCTGGATGCCCGAAGGGGGCACCAGCGCCAACAGGCGGTGGGTGTGCTTGGAGTCGGCCGGCACCCCGATGGACGGCGCACCGTTGGTTTGGCCCAGCGAGGCAGCGACGCGGGCGGCGCGCTCCTCGGGAGTGAGACGACCCGACGGGGCGTCCGCGACCGCCGTGGCCGTCGCGGTGCCACCGCCACTGCCACCACCGAAGTTGGCCCGGAACTCGGCCAACTTCTCCTTGGTGGCGTCGACGGAGGTCGGACCGATCTCCTGGCCTGCTGCGACCTTCTCGGCACGGACGGTCGCAGCCTTGGCCTTGGCGCGGGCAATTCGCTCGGACGTGCCCGCCGCGATCAGCTTGTCGTAGACGCCCTGGTCGATCTCGACTTCCGCCATGTCAACTGCCTCCCATGGTCAACTCGATGCGTGTCCGGTCCATCACAGCGGTCCCGAGATGCCGCCATCCTTGCGGATGCGCCAGAAGTGGACTGCCAGGAAGACCACGGTGACGAACGGCACGAACAGGACGTGCAGCACGTACCACCGCAACAGCGTGTTCGGCCCGATGACGGCACCACCCAGCAGCACGAACTGCACCTGGCGACCGAAGACCGGGGTGTAGCCCATCATCTCGGTACCGACCGTGACGGCCCAGACCGCCAACTGGTCCCACGGCAGCAGGTAGCCCGTGAAGCTCAACAACAGGGTGAGGGTCAGCAGGATGACGCCCACCACCCAGTTGAACTCCCGTGGCGGCTTGTAGGCGCCGTGGTAGAACACCCGGGCCATGTGGAGGAACACCGTGAACACCATCAGGTGGGCGCCCCA
>DATFMD010000171.1:0-2047 GCA_035267125.1 Nitriliruptoraceae bacterium
CTGGGGCAACACGCGTCCGCGGGTCGTGCTGGCGGCTGTGCAGCTCGGTGCCTGCCTCGAGATCACGATCGGGCGGGAGCGGGCTTGCTGCCGCCGACAGGAGGCGATCGCGGACATCGCCAGCCTCGCCCGGCAGCGACCGCACGTCGTCGGCACGGCCGGTGACGGCGTCGGCCTGGGCTCGCTGGGTCGCCTTGGGCACACCGGCCATGCGGTTGCCGTCAACGATGCCTGCTTCGGTCAGGTGGTCGAACAGGCGGGTCCAGGACGAGTGCGCGCGTCGCGAAGATGACACCGCGTGCGTGGCGGTCCATGCCCCGAACGCTCGCCTGAGGGCGGATGGATCCAGGTCTGACACCGAGACCCCGTCGACGACAGCTTCGTCGATCGAGTCGGCGGCAAGGGCTGCGAGTTCCCTGCCGTTCATGCCCTCGGAGACAGGACGCTTCGTCGCCGCGACGACCTTGCCGATGCCGATGATGTCCGACTGGTAGGCGCGGATCGTGTTGTCGGCGACGCCCTGCGGCTCGAGGTACTCGACGACGAAATCGTGCAGCGCCCGAACCAGGGGCAGGTCCCGCTCGTCAGCGGCCATGGACGGCGTCCCTCGCGATCGGGGTCGATCCCGAGACTAGTCCTCAGGCAGGCGTCAACGGGATCACGCTGACGGTTCGCGACTCTGCCAGGATGAGCACCTGGTCGTGCTCGACGTCATGCAGGCTCGACGCGACTGACGCTGTCTGCCAGGGAAGTCCGACGCCGTCGTCCCGGACGTGCAACTCGACGTCGGCCCCCGTGATGGCCGCCAACTCCTCGACGATCTGGTCGTGGGCAGGACCGACCAGCACGATCCGGCGAGGGAACGACCCTCGCGTGGCAACCGGACTGCCGCGATCCCGTACCCATTGCCGCCCGTGCACGATCGCGATCACGGTGGCGACCAGCAGGACGGCCAGGGGCATGGCCACGACTCCCAGGATCTCCAGGGCGGATGTGTCGCTGTCGAGGAGGGCTCGAACCCCGGCCAAGCCGGTTTGCACGAGTGCCAGGAACGCCACGAGGGTGGCCACGATGGTCATCGAGGCCAGGTAGATGCGTCGGGTCGGCGATGCCTTCTCGGGAACCGTGGGCCCTTGGGTCTCGACCACCACGGGGGGCGTGGCGATTCCCGCCAGCACAGGTGGCGGGTCGACGGGGCCCGGCTTCCCGGACGACGAACTGTTCGCGGCGTCCTGGAGCTGGCTCCACGTGTTGGACCAGGCGATGGCGCCCACCACGAGCAGGGCAACGGCTGGGAGGACGTCGTCCGTGCGCGACACAACGTCACGGACGATGGAGCCGCCGGCCAGGAAGTCGAATCCGGCGGCCAAGACGGCGGAGGCCCCGACGGCGGTGGCCACGACCGCGGCCGCCACCGTGATGTACTCCTGGACCCGGAGCAGTTCCGGACGCCGGCGGATCGTGGCCTCGCCAAGCACATCGCGATGATGGGCCCACACGAATGCACCCACCAGGATCGTTGCAGCCGCGCCGAAGGCGTCCTCGAAGTGCTGGAGTGCACCGCCCGAACGGTCACCCAACGCCCACGTGAGACCGTCGCTCAGGGCCACGACACTGCCCAACGCCACGGCGAGCATGCCGCCGGTGACCATCACCAGCACGTACGCCGTTGTGAGGGTCGACCGCTGCAGATTCCGAGCACGGCGCCAGACGATTGCCCAGGCCGCCACCGCCACGACTGCGCCGACCGCGGGTGCCCGCAGATCACCCCAATCGACGCTGCCAGCGTCGTTGGCAACAGTCGCAGTACCCACGAAGGCGTCGGTCAGGAGGGCCACCAGCGCAGTGGTCCACGACAACAAGGTGACCAAGGACGCGCCGAGCAGGGCGGGATGGCGTCGATGGCGAGGCAGGTATCGGCTGGCAAGCACCGCGTAGGCCACCACGATGAGTGACCATGGCAGGAGCAGATCGATGGCGCCGACCACCGACGACCCAGTCCCGACCACGGCGCCAACGGCCTCGATGGCGGCCGCGACCACCGACG
>DATFMD010000172.1:0-2120 GCA_035267125.1 Nitriliruptoraceae bacterium
AGGTCGTTGTCGGCATTGGCGCAGGGTCCCGACGCCATGTAGGTGTTGTCGAAGGCGACGAACCACGGAATCCACGACACGGCGTAGACGGCCAGCGGCACCAGCACCAGGGCGCCCAGTCCCAGGCCGAGCCACGACCACGGCTGGTCGCCTGCCGACCCCAGCAGCCGCCGCCGTCGGGCAAGTTCCCAGCCGGCCACGACGATGCCGGCCGCCACCAGTGCCAGCGCCCCTGACCACTTGACCGACACGCCCGCCCCGAATGACACCCCGGCCAACACCAGCCACCACCGACCTGGCCGCGGGAGGCTCCGCAGCCGGGGAGGCGTTGACTCCACGGCCCCTGCGCCGGAGGGCGGGATCCCGGTGCCGGCGGCCGTGGTCGCGGCCGCCGAGTCGGGTGGGACGGCTGCTGCCGAGGCGGTGTGGGCGGTTGCGGCCACGGCGGGCATCGGGACCGACAACGGCACCGCGGCTGCCGCCAGCGCGGCGTCATCGGCACGGCGGACGTGGGTGCGGTCCCGCACGAGCGCCCATGCACCCAGGACGACGAAGAAGCCGAGGTGGATGTCGAGCATGGCGGTGTGGGACTGCGCGATCCAGACACCGTCCAGGGCCAGGGCGAGTGCCGCCAGCCCGGCTGCCGAGATGCGCAGGCCCAGGCGCCGGGCCAGGTCGTAGACCAGCCACACGCCGATCGCGCCGAGGATGGCACCCAGGAGTCGCCAGCCCAGGGGCGTGTCGCCGAAGATGGTGATGCTCGTGGCGATGAGCATCTTGCCCAGCGCCGGGTGCACGATGAAGCCGTCCTCGACCCCGAACTCCAGGAAGTCGCGGGCGTCGTTGACGTAGTAGACCTCGTCGAAGAAGATCCGGTCGGGATGGGCGACGGTCGCGACCAGCGTGACAATTGCCGTGGCGACCACGATCACCGGGACGACGACGTGGGCATGCGAGCGCAGCCACTTGATGCCAGCCATGGCCGCGAAGTGTAGGGGTGGCGTCGCGTATCGTTGGGCCACGGAGTCGGCCCGGCGGGTCGGCGTGTGGGCGGCGTGGAGGCGTGCATGGGCAGGTTGGTCGTGGTCGCGACCCCGATCGGGAACCTGGGCGACCTCAGTCCCCGGGCGGCCGCCGCCCTGGTGGAGGCCGACCTGGTCTGCGCCGAGGACACCCGTCGTACCGGCAGGCTGCTGGCCGAGGTCGATTCGCACGCGCCCCAGTGGTCGCTGCACGACCACAACGAGCGCACCCAGGTGCCAGCGGTGCTCGGCCGGCTCGCCGAGGGGGCTGTGGTCGTCCTCGTCTCGGATGCGGGCACCCCGGCCGTGTCCGATCCGGGGCATCGCCTGGTCGCCGCGGCCGCCGACGCCGGGCATGACGTCGAGGCGGTGCCGGGTCCGTCCGCGGTGCTCACGGCGCTGGTCGCGTCGGGCCTGGCAAGCGAACGGTTCACCTTCGAGGGATTCCTGCCGCGGAAGGGTGAGCGTCGCCGCCGGCGACTCGAGGAGTTGGCCCACGAGCGCCGAACGATGGTCGTGTTCGTGACCCCCCACCGGGCCGACGCCGATCTTTCCGACCTGGCGCGGTCCTGCGGCGGCGATCGCCGGGCCGTGCTGGGACGCGAACTCACCAAGTTGCACGAGGAGTACCTGCGTGGGTCGCTCGACGACTTGGCAGCTCGGGCGAGCGACCTGCGAGGGGAGCTGACGCTGGTGGTGGCCGGTGCTCCGGAGGAGCAGGTCGTGGCCAGCATGGAGGAATTGGTCGCCCGCGTGCGGGCGCTGCAGGCAGAGGGCCTGGCGCCACGGGCCGCGGTCAAGCAGGTTGCGGCCGGGGCCGATGTCACCACGCGGCAGCTCTACGACGCTGTGAACGTCTGAAGTATGCCGCAATAGATCAGCATTTCACGAAAATTTTCGAGATGCATCGTCCCTTCGGACAGGTCGACCACCCCCCGGCACCGGCTCCACCCCCCACCATGGGTGGTCCGCGTGTGCCCGCGCGTCTCCGCGCACCCATGCCCGACAGGCATGGGTCAGCCGTGAGGCACCTGGCCACGTGCGCCCCCACCCCCACTCCCCATGGTTGGCGTCCGCTTCTGGCGTCGTCGCCCGACA
>DATFMD010000173.1:0-4808 GCA_035267125.1 Nitriliruptoraceae bacterium
CGTCGGCTGCGCGGTCGCGCGTGCCGGAGTTGGCGGCGCCGAGCAGGGCGAACCCCTCGGCGTAGGCAGCCATCATCCCGTACTCGATGCCGTTGTGGACCATCTTGACGAAGTGGCCGGCACCGACCGGTCCACAGTGCAACCACCCGCGTTCCTCCGGTGCGGGCTCGCCGGTGCGCCCGCGCGTGCGCGGGGCAGCGTCGACGCCGGGGGCCAGCGAGTCCAGGATCGGTGACAACGAGGCGACACCTTCCTCGGTCCCCCCGATCATCAGGCTGTACCCGCGTTCGAGGCCGAACACGCCACCAGAGGTCCCGCAGTCCAGCAGCGTGACGCCGCGTTCTGCGAGTCGTGCCCCCTCCTCCAACGCATCGACGTAGAAACTGTTGCCGCCGTCGACGAGGATGTCGCCCTCGTCGAGCAGTGCGGCAACCTCGTCCAGGACCTGGTTGGTGATGGCGGCCGGCACCATGACCCAGATGTGGCGTGGTGTCGGCATCTTGTCGACAAGTTCCTGCAAGGTCGTCGCACCCTGTGCGCCCTCGGCGACGAGCTCGTCCACCGCGGCCGCGTCGACGTCGTAGCCGACCGCCGTGTGGCCGTCTCGCATGATGCGGCGCACCATGTTGGCGCCCATCCGTCCAAGTCCGATCATTCCCAGTTGCATGTCACGTCCTTCGTCGTTGGGGTGCAGGTCACTCGTCGCCGTAGAGCGGTCGCAACCACCCGCCGGGAGGCGCGACGCGGTCGGCCTCGGGCGGGCCCTGGGTGCCGGGCTGGTACGGATGCACCGGACCGGGTTCGTCGATCAGGGGTTGCACGGCGCTCCAGGCGGCCATGACCGAGTCGGATCGTGCGAACAGGGTGCGGTCTCCCTTGATCGCGTCGCCGAGCAACCGGGCGTAGGCCTCGGTGTGGCGTCCCTGTCCCGGCTTCCATTCGTAGGTCATGTGCACGCCATGGGTCGAGATCTCCTCGCCCGGCTCCTTGAGTTGGATGCCCAGGTCGATGCGCTCGCCCGGCTTCAGTCGGAATCGCAGGGTGTTGGGTGGCGGCTCGTCCATGCCTTCGCCGCGGTACAGCGACAGGGGCGGACGCTTGAACACGACGGCGATCTCGGTACGAGTCTCGGCCATGGCCTTGCCGGCGCGAATGTGGATCGGGACGTCGGACCACCGCCACGTCTCCACGCGGGCGATGAGCGACACGAACGTCTCGGTGGTCGAATCAGGGGCCACCTGGTCGACGTCGAGGTAGCCGACGTACTGGCCACGAACCATCTCGGCCGGGTCCATCGGGCGCATCGCCTTGAGGACCTTGGCCTTCTCGTCGCGCAGTGCCTCGGGATCATCCGACACCGGAGGGTCGGCAAGGAACACGGCCATGATCTGCAGCAGGTGGTTCTGCACGACGTCGCGGACGGCACCCACCGAGTCGTAGAAGCCGCCGCGCCCTTCGATGCCGAAGTCCTCTGCCATGGTGATCTGGATGTGGTCGACCTCGTGGCGGTGCAACAGCGTGTCCAGGACCGGATTGGCCAGGCGGAACAGCATGACGTCGAGCACGGTCTCCTTGCCCAGGAAGTGGTCGATCCTGTAGATCAACTCCTCCGGGAAGCTGGCGCGCAGCAGGTCGTCGAGTTCCTGTGCCGACTCGAGATCGCGACCGAAGGGCTTTTCGACCACCACGCCGCCGCCGCGGGTGTTGGCACCGATCCGGTCCAGGCCCTCGACGACCTCGTCGAACAGGGACGGCGGGATGGCCAGGTAGGCAAGGGGTCGTGAGCAGTCGTCGAGCAGTTCGTTGAGACGTTCGAAGGTGTCGGGGTGGCCGTAGTCGCCCTGGACGTACTCGAGCCGGTCGATGACGGTGCGCATGGCGTCCTCGTCGAGATCCTCGACGTGTTCGCGCATCGACGCCTCGGCCCGTTCCTTCAGTTCATCGAGGGTCCAGTCGGACCGGGCCACACCGATGACGGGGAAGTCGAGGTCCTCGTGGGCCTCGAGGTCGTGCAATGCCGGGAACAACTTCTTGTAGGCGAGGTCGCCGGTGATCCCGAACAGGACCAGGGCGTCGCTGCGGTCGTGCTTGGGGTGGATGGTGGAACGCATGGGTGCTCCTCGCGAGCCGGACTTCGACGGTGCACGCCCGCGGTGCTGGCTGCGTGCACTCTCGTCTGGCGACGATAGCGGTGCCAGCGGCAGCGACTTCGCAACACCCGATGTCGATAGTCTGCGCTGCCATGTCCACATCGCTGCATGCCTCCACCGAGTCGGCGCCACGTGCCGACGCAGCCATCACGGCCCGTGACCTGACCAAGCGGTTCGGCGACTTCACCGCAGTCGACGGCATCGACCTCGACGTCCACCTGGGCGAGACCTTCGCCTTCCTGGGTGCCAACGGTGCCGGCAAGACCTCCACGATGCGGATGATCGCCACGGTCAGTCCGGTCACCGACGGCACGCTGACCGTGCTGGGGATGGACCCGGCTGCCGACGGACAGGCGATCCGTTCCCGACTGGGCGTCGTCCCCCAGGAGGACAACCTCGACCTCGAACTCACCGTGCGGGAGAACCTGCTCGTCTACGGCCTCTACCACGGACTTGCTCGGCGCACGATCCAGGAACGGATCGTCGACCTGCTCGACTTCGCCCAGTTGACCGACAAGGCCGAGTCCCCCGTGGATGCCCTGTCCGGCGGGATGAAACGTCGCCTCACGATTGCCCGGGCACTCATCAACGAACCCGAGATGGTGCTGCTCGACGAGCCCACCACCGGTCTCGACCCACAGGCTCGCCACGTGCTGTGGGACCGCCTGCACGAACTGCGTTCTCGCGGCGTCACCCTGTTGTTGACCACGCACTACATGGACGAGGCCGAGCAGTTGGCCGACCGCCTGGTGGTCATGGATGCCGGCCGGATCATCGCGCTGGGTTCGCCGACCGAGTTGATCGCCCGTCACGTCACGCGCGAGGTCCTGGAGGTGCGGTTCGGCTCCGCCGACCAGGGCCGGGCGACCGAGCGCCTGTCAGGGCTGGGCCTGGACGAGGTCGACTCCATCGAGTCGCTGGCCGAGCGCGCGATCGTCTACACCAACGATGCCGAGGCGACCCTCGACGCACTCGAGCGGGCCGACCTGCATCCGCGCGGTCACCTGACCCGTCGGGCGACGCTGGAAGACGTGTTCCTGCGTCTCACGGGTCGACAGTTGGTCGATTGATGCGGGGGGCCGGTGATGGTGGTGGACCAATGATGGTGGTGGACCGATGACGGTGGTGGACCGATGACTGCCCAGACCACGTCGAGCCCCGGCCGCGTGCGGACCGTGCGGCGCCCGGCGGTCGCGGTGCTGGAGGCCGAACTGGTCGCGTTTCGCCGCAACTGGCGGGGCTGGATCATGTCCTCGCTGGGCAGCCCGGTCGCATTCCTGGCCGCGATGGGACTGGGCCTGGGCACGCTCGTCGACCAGGGCAGCGGGGGCGCCACGGTCGACGTCAGCTACCTGGCGTTCGTGGCGTCGGGCCTGATGGCGGCCAGCGCGATGCAGAACGGATTCGGCGAGGGGGCCTGGCCCGTCATGGCGGGACTGAAGTGGCGCCGCAACTACGAGGCGATGATGGTGACGCCGGTGCGTCCCCATGACCTGCTGGTGGGTCGCCTCCTGTGGGGGACGGTCAACTTCTCCGCCAACCTGGTGGCCTTCGCGGTCATCGCGGTGGCCTTCGGCGCCCTGGATCCCGTCCCCGCACTGCTGGGAATCGGGCCTGCGCTGCTCACCGGGCTGGCATTCCAGGCCGTCGCCACCGGCTACACCGCCGGCCTGGCCAACGACAGTGGGCTCACCAACGCGTTTCGCTTCGGTGTCATGCCCCTGTTCCTGTTCTCGGGGACCTTCTTCCCGATCGACCAACTGCCCAGGTTCCTGCAGGTGGTGGCGATGGCAACGCCGCTGTACCAGGGGGTCGAACTGACCCGGAAGGTGGCGCTGCCCGACGTCGCACCGCCCTCCATCTCGACCATGCCGATGTGGATCCACGTCGTCTATCTGGTGGTGATGCTGGTCGCGGGTGGCGTCTGGGCTGCCAAACGACTCGAACACCGGCTGTACGCATGAGCGCGCCCACGGCTGACCGCGCCGGCCTGGCGCTGCGCCTGACCCCGACCGCCCTGCTGGGTTCGGGGCGCGCCCACACGATCCTGTACCGCAACTTCCTCGACGCCCGGCGCTCCCCGTCGGTGTTCTTCGGCGGTTTCCTCGAACCGGTCTTCTACCTGTTCTCGTTGGGGGTCGGACTGGGCGCGCTGGTCGGCGACGTCACCGGCCCCGACGGCACCACCGTCACCTACGTGCAGTTCGTCGCTCCGGCAATGCTCGCCGCATCGGCGATGAACGGGGCCGTGGCCGAGTCCACCTTCAACATCTTCTTCAAGCTGCGCTTCGGCAAACTCTACGACGCCATGCTGGCCACGCCCATGACACCGATGGACATCGCCGTGGGCGAGATCGGGTGGTGCCAGTTGCGCGGCGCCGCGTACTCGCTCGCCTTCCTGGTCGTGATGCTGTTCATGGGCCTCACCACCGGCTGGCTGTGGATCCTGGCGCTGCCTGCCGCCGTGCTGATCGGGCTGGCCTTCGGTGCCGCCGGGATGGCGGCGACCACCTTCATGACCACGTGGAAGGACTTCGACCTGGTGCAGTTGGTCGTGTTGCCCATGTTCCTGTTCTCGGGCACCTTCTACCCGTTGGAGGTCTACCCGCCGTGGTTGCAGACGGTCGCGCACTTCTCGCCGTTGTGGCATGGCACGGC
>DATFMD010000174.1:0-5163 GCA_035267125.1 Nitriliruptoraceae bacterium
CCACCGTCAGTCCCTCGACGAGGTCGAGTTCCTGGTACATCGTCGCCAGACCAGCCTTCAACGCCTCCATCGGGACCGAGAAGTCAACCCGCTCGCCCAGCCAGTCGATCGTCCCCTCTTCAGGACGAAGCGCGGCCGACAGGACCTTGATGAGGGTCGACTTGCCGGCACCGTTCTGACCCAGGAGGCAGTGCACCTCACCAGCCCGGACGTCCAGGTCCACCCCGTCGAGTGCCCGCACGCCGGGGAACACCTTGACGATGTCCCTCATCTGGAGGATCGGGTCAACCGTCCCTCCAGCGTGGGCGTCGGACATCGGTCACCTCCGGGAATGCGGTGGTCGCGGGTCGCTTGGCGGTTCGGTGGTGGGGAACCACCGTGCCGACGGGGTCGCAGGTCGGCGCAATTAGTTTTGCCGCCCATACAAATAGGTTGACCGTGCAATGTCAACCAACAATTCGGTCGCCGGGCGTGCGATTGGCGAGTCCAGCGCCTCTTTGACCTTCACATCTCATGACTTTGTTCGTTAATCAATCAGAAGTTCCCGGAGAACGTAACCGAGGTTCCACAGCGCGTCAACATGTTTGACACAATTGCTCGAATCTGGTCATTTTCTCGAAAATACGAGCGTTTCAGGTCAGCCACGAATCGCCGATCGCGACGGGACGGCGCGGCCACCAGCCCAGGGCAAGGACGGCTGGGCGGCTCCAGGGCCCGCGCGTCGCATCCATTCGTGGCGTTGGCGCACGCGATGGGCAAAGGACCAGAGTGTGCGATCAGCGCACGACACAGCGAGGAGCGTCGTCGCAGGCGGGCCTGGCGCACGTGGATCGCCCAGAACGGTGGGGCGGACACACGCGGGTCGCACACGCGTGGCCGCGGGCCCGGGCCGGCTCGACTGCGGCCAGGCCGCCACGCCATCAAGAGCCCGCGGAGCGAGCCTCCAGCATGGTGTCGACCGCCGTCGGTACCAGGATCGATTCGAGGATCATCACGGCGGCACCGACCACGCCGGCGCGGTCGCCCAACTCACTGCGGGCGATGCGCAGGTCGTGGGTGGCCAACACGGTCGACCGCTCGTAGATGCGTTCCCGCACCCCTGCCACCAGTTGGTTGGCGGCCAGCGAGACGTCACCACCCAGCACGATCGCCCCTGGGTTGAGCAGGTTCACCGCGCCGGCCAACACCTCGCCGATCAACCTCCCTGCCGAGCGCACCAACCGATTGGCGGTGGCATCACCGGCCATGGCGCTGGCAGCGACGTCGCGGGCATCCCTGGCTGGAACGCCCAGATCCCGCATCTGGCTCGCGAGCGCAGCACCGCTGGCCACGGCCTCGAGGCAGCCCAGGTTGCCACAACGGCACGGCGCATCTGCCGCCGATGGCACGCGAACATGGCCCAGATCGCCTGCAGCACCGTTCTGGCCCCGATGGATGCGACCGCCAGCGACGATGCCGCTGCCCACGCCGGTTCCGACCTTGACGAACAAGAGGTCGTCGACGCGATCGCGCCAGTGCGTCCAGTACTCGCCCAACGCCATGATGTTGACGTCGTTGTCCACCAGCACGGGTACCGGATGGACGAGTTGCACCAGGTCTGGCACCTTGACGCCGTCCCAGCCGGGCATGATCGGCGGATGCACGGCCCGTCCGACCGAGTACTCGACCGGCCCGGGCAGTCCGATCCCGACGCCGCGCACCTGGCCCGGTGGGCGATCGGCGGACTCCAGCAGGTCGGCGAACTGGGCGATGACCCAGGCCATCACCTCGTCGGGTCCTCGGCTGATGTCGAGGTCTCCCGACGTCTCGCCGAGGATCGACCCGCCAAGATCTGCGATCGCCAGGCGACTGTGGGTTGCCCCGAGATCCGCGACCAGCACGACGCCCGCGGCGGCATTGAAGGCCAACGTCCGCGGCGGGCGGCCCCCGCTGCTGGCGGCCTCTCCCGCCTCGTAGACCAGGTCGGCAGCGAGCAGGGTGTCGATGCGTTGCGTGATCGTCGACCGTGACAGTCCGGTGACCCGGGCCAGGTCCGCCCTGGTGAGGGCGTCGCCAGACCGCACGAGTCCCAGCAACTCTCCGGCGCTCTCAGCGGTTGTGTGTGCCATGTCCTGCGCTCCCGAACGAGCAGTCCGCCCCCGATCCCGCACGAAGGGCGTGACTTCTGTCCAAGCAACGACGGAAGTCATGGGTGCGGCGAGCATAGTCACCGCTTCGGCATTGTCCACCCCACCGAACCTGGCGCGAGGCCTCAGGCCTTGCGCGAGGCCCGGCGACTGGACAGCAACCATCCGATCAGGATGCCGATGGCGACCAGCACGGTCGTCACCACCCACAGCGAGGCGGTCAGGTCGACCACGGCCAGGGAGATGGTCACGTCCTGGCGGTTCTGCAGGATGAACAGCAGCGTGACGACGGCCAGGACGATCCCGATGATCTGTCGTGGCTGCACCCCACGGCGTTCGTCGTCCAGCGGGGCGAGGGCATCGCGCGGTTCGGAGCGGGATCCTGACTGATCACTCATGGGTGACTCCTGTGCCGAGGGTGACTGATGAAGTGGCAGCGATCGAAGCGGCAGAGATCGAAGCGGAGATGCGGGGGCGACGATGCGGGGGCGACGATGCGGGGAAGAGCCGACCGACGACATGCACGATACGGCGCGCACCCGGCCGACCGCGGCGTCCCTCCCCCGACGCCCCCGGCGAGGCGCCGTCCTCACGATCCCGAGAGCGCGTCGAGGAAGGCGCGCGCCAGGGGTGCCGCCGTGCCCCCGCCCGATCCTTCCGACGTGGCAGTGACCACGACGGCAAGCGCGAGATCGCCCTGGTAGCCCGCGAACCAGACATGCCTGGCGAGGTCGCCGTCGGCGTTGGTGAACTCCGCCGTCCCGGTCTTGCCGTGCACCGGATCGCCCGGCGTGTCGGCCATCACGCGAGCGGTGCCGTCGGTGACGACCAGTCGGGTCAGGTCCTGCAGCGTTGCCGCCACGTCGGTCGGCAGCGGGGTGCCGGCCGCGGGTGGTGACGATCCGGGGACCGGCGTGACTGCGTCGCCGGGTGGAGCCGAGCCGTCGGGACCAGTCGCAGCGTCGGCGCCCGCTGCCTCCGGAGTCCGCTCGGGGTCGGTCACCAGCGTCGGAGTGACGGTGGCACCGGCCGCCACCGAGGCCATCATCGTTGCCATGTCGAGCGGGTTGACCAGCGTCCGCCCCTGCCCGAACGAGGTCAAGGCCAGGTCGAGGGCGTCCTCGGTCACCGGCACCTGGCCGGGAAAGGCCGCCATGCCCGTGGCCCAGTCGCCACCGACACCCAACTGGGCGGCCGCGTCGCGCAGCGCTGTCGGGGCAAGGTCACGGGACAGGTCGATGAACGACGTGTTGCACGAGTTGGCGAACACCTGGGAGAAGACCGTGGGGCCCAGGGCGAGGCTGCCGGCGTTGGAAATGGTGCGCCCACCGGCGTCGATGGTGTTGGGACACCCGACCGGCGTGTCGGCGGCGATCCCGGCCTGTTGCATCAGCGCCGCCGTGGTGACGACCTTGAACACCGAACCGGGTGGCAACTGCCCCATGCGCGCAATGTCGAAGGTCGCTTCCGACGAATTCGCCAACGCCAGGACGTGGCCATCGCTGGGGCGAACGACCGCCATCGCGCTCGCGTGGCCGGTCTGGGCGATGGCAGCCTCGGCCGCGCGTTGCAGGGACGGGTCCAGCGTGATGGTCACGTCCCGACCGGGAGTTGCCGCGACCTCGTGCAGCGTCGCATTCGCGGTGTCGGGACGCACGGCGACCAGCGACCACCCGGCCGTGCCGCGCAGGTCGTCGTCGCGCGCCGCCTGGACACCCGAACGGCCGGCGAGGTCCCCGGTCTCCCACCGGTCGGGGTCGTCGGCCAACTGCTCGGCCGTGACCTCCCCCACCGACCCCAGCGTGAACCGCGCGAATTCACCGTCGGGCCCCAGGAACAACTCGCCGTCCCGGAAGGACGTGCCGACGAGCGGGAAGACGACGGGTTCGACGAGTTGGTAGTCCTCGTTGCGAAGCGTGATGACGGGCACGAAATGGTCGGGATCGGCCGCGGCCACGTCGGCACGAATGGCCTCGGCATCCAGTTCCACGTCCAGTTCCTCGGCCATCACCGCGACGATCGCGGTCACCACCTCGTCGAGGTCTTCGATGCGAGCGGGATGCAGGCCGACCTCGGTCACGCGGTGGGGACCGACCAGCACGTCACCGGTGGTGTCCAGGATGCGTCCGCGCGGGGCGACGTCGCGTCGGAACGCGATGGTGTCCCCGGCAGCCATGTCGGCATGCACCACGGTCGGGGCCCACACCGGGGCCCAGGTCGTCTCGCCGGGGTGGCGGACAAGTCGGACCGTGGAGGTGGTCGCCCACGTCCGGTCGCGTGGCAGTTCCCACACGACGTCGAGGGTGGCCGTGGCTGCGAACGGGTCGTCCTGTGACTGCGTGACTGCAGCGACGGCGGCAGTCACCACCACGGGTGCGTCGAGGCTGGTGTCAGGGCCGAGGTCGCCCAGCAGGGCGTTCACGTCGGTGGCGGATGGCGGCGGGGCGACGACCGGGCCGGCGGCAGGGGACGCGGCGTCACCGGAGGAGGGTGCCGACGCCGTCGATGCCGGCGTGGCCCAGACGACTTCCGACAACCCCAACTCGGTCCACGTGGTCGCCATGGCCTCGGCGGCCACGGCGGGGTCGTCGACGGGAGGTGGGCGCAGCACCCACCAGGCGCCGCCGGCCACGAGCGCGGCGATCACCAACCCGACGATGACCGGCAGACGCCATCGGCGCGACCGTCGCACACCCTGTTGGGGGGTCGGCCACACCTCCTGGTGGTGTTCAGGTGAGACGTCCTGGATGGTCATCCACGGCCTGCATTCGGCGTCGCCTCGACACTACCCAGAGCACTCCCGAATCCCCCGCAACCCCCACCGCCCGAACCGCCTACCCGAGGTTCGAATTGGCAATGGCCTGCAGGAACTGCTTGTTGCTGCGGGTGGCCTTGAGTTTGTCGATGAGCAGTTCGAGCGCTGCGCCGGTGTCCATCTGGGCCAGCACACGACGCAACTTCCACACGACCTCGAGTTCGCCCTTGCCCAGCAGCAACTCTTCACGCCGGGTCCCGGAGGCCTGCACGTCGATGGCCG
>DATFMD010000175.1:0-5376 GCA_035267125.1 Nitriliruptoraceae bacterium
AGCCGCGGCAACGGCCCGCTGCCATCGCGCCTCACGCCCCCTGTAGAGGCCCCCGCCCGGATACTCCCGGGCGGCATCGCCGCTGGGCCACTCGTCCGGGTCACTCGCCATCGCCTTGTCCTTCTTCGCGACGGCGCTGCCCGCTCGTGGCACATCCGGAAACGACACGAGGCCGCACGCCGTCTACCTCGTCAATGACAGCAGCCGTTTGCGGTGCCGCCAAGAGCCATGGGTCCCGGTCGTGCCTGGTCTCGGAGTCCCGATCCGGCCGCAGCCGATCGTCGAGTCGCCCTCGTTCCCGCATCGCACTGTGGTAAATGTGCGCTGAGCGCACATACTAGTTGCGTGTGCATCCATTCGAAGACCTCGCGGACAAGTACGGGTGCATGGCACAAGACGCCATGTGCCCACGCACCCAACACGACAAGGCTCACCACCATGCGACCACTTCGCGCACTCGTCCCCGCCGCCGCCCTGGCTGGCCTGATCCTCGCACCGACCGCTGCGTCGGCGCAGGACGCCACCGGCACCGTCACCGTCGTGCACGGCATCCCGGACACCACGGTCGACGTCTTCGTCAACGGCGACCTCACCCTCGACGACTTCGAGTTCGGCACCGTCACCGACCCGCTGGAACTGCCGGCCGGTGACTACACCTTCGACATCACCGCACCCGACGCGGCCGACAACAGTGACCCGATCCTGACCGCGGACGCCACCCTCGAAGCCGGCGCCAACGTCTCCGCAGTCGCCCACCTCACCGAGGGCGGCGACCCGACCGCCACGCTGTTCGTCAACGACATCGACACGATCGCTGCCGGCGAAGCCCGCGTGACCGTGCGCCACACCGCCGCCGCACCCGCGGTCGACATCCTGGCTGGTGGTGACGTGTTGGTCCCGGACCTGTCCAACCCGAACGAGGCAGTTGCCGACGTTCCTGCTGGTGACTACGACCTGGCCATCAACGCGGCCGGTACCGACACCGAGGTCCTCGCACTGCCGGGCACCACGCTGGCGGAGGGCACCAACACCATCGCCTACGCCGTCGGAAGCCTCGACGGTGGCAGCTTCGAGATCCTCGTCCAGGCAATTTCCGGTCTCCACGACGCCCCCGAGGGTGTCCCCGCCGGTGACGCAGGTCTCGCCGACTCCGCTCCGTTCGGTGCAATCGTCCTGGGCCTGATGGGTCTCGGTGCACTCGCACTGGCCGCCCGTCGTCCCGCGACCGAGCGCAACTGACCACGCTTGCCGGGGCGACGCGGCACACGTCGCCCCGGCGCCCGTTGCCCGGGATGGTGCGGCACACACCATCCCGGGCACCACACTCCGGGGCGGGTGCGGCACACACCCGCCCCGGAACCCCACGCACCACCCCGACCCGTGCACGGCACCATGTGAGTCCCCCCGCCTCACCCACGGTGCCCACCACAGCCGGGCCGCGCCGTCCCGGGCGTGGCCCGGCTGCCGCACTTCACCCAACGTCCAGGCACGAACACCAGGCACGACCCACACGTGCGGCGGCTCCTGGAGATCCGGGACCAATTCACGGTCAGGCCGAACCACCAGCCGCTGGGCACCGAACCCCCACCGGTACCGAACGGACACCGGGCACTGATCCGCACCGGGCCGACGTCGACTCGCCACACTGGGGAGTCACACGGACCAGGCACCAGAACGGGGTCGGCCGCGACAGGCGACACCTCGGCATGGACCTCGATCGCGATCGTGACGACCGCCACCACCACCCACCCGACCCACCTGACACGAGGACGACACCGTGGACCGCAGACTGCTCGCAGGCACCGGGGCCGCCGCCCTGGCCGCCGCGGCATTCCTGTGGGTCAGCGCTGCCACTGGCGACGTGGGTGAAGTGGACCTGACCGGCGGCGCGACGCCAGTGGCGGCGGCATCGCCCTCATCGGCACCTGTCGAGGCGTCGTCGACACCACCCGCCTCGCGGCCGACGAACATCCCCACCCCTTCTCCCACGCCCGCGACGACCCCGTCACCCACACCCACGCCGGTGCCGGCCCCGACGCCGGTGATCGACGTCGGAACCAGTTCGGCCCGGCTGGCCGACGTCGACCTCACGGCTGCCCCTGCACCGACCAGGCTGGCCATCCCCTCGATCGACGTCGACGTGCCCGTCGCCGCACTGGGCATCGACTCCGATGGCCAGATGGCGATCCCCGAAGATGTCGATGAGGCCGGCTGGTATCGCTTCGGGCCCAGCCCCGGCCAGCCGGGCAACGCCGTCATCGCCGGTCACGTCGACAGTCGCAGCCAGGGCCTGGGCGCCTTCCATCGCCTCAACAACGTGGCGATCGGCGACGTCGTGCGCGTCACGGCGTCCGACGGCTCGACGGCTGACTACGAGATCACCGGACGCCAGGAGATTGACAAGGACGTCCTTGCCACTGACGACCTGTTTCGTCGCGACGGACCCGCCCAGTTGGTGCTGGTCACCTGCGGAGGTGATTTCGATGCCGACGTTCGTTCCTATCGTTCCAATGTCGTCGTGGTCGCTGACCCCCTATAGTCAGGGCCGCCCGAGTCGACGCGCCACGAACCCACCTTCGTGGACGGCGATCAATCGATCATGCCACCGCGTGATGGAGCGGACCATCAACGACGCCCGACCTGCCGACGGCACCCACGAGTCGACCGCGCGCGCTGTCGACTCGGGATCAGCCGACGCAGATGCACACGAACGCAGGGTCGCCGCCGGGTTGGCCGCCGGAGACCAGCAGGCGCTGGCCGACGCGTTCGCGAGTTGGGGTGGCATGATCCACGCCTTCTGCACCAGTCGGGTCGGTGCCGACGCTGCAGACGACCTCACCCAACAGGTGTTCGTGGCAGCCTGGCGCAGCCGCCACACGTTCGATCCCGACCGCGGGGTCGTGCCGGGATGGCTGGTCGGGATCGCGCGCAATCTCGCCAATCGGTCGTTTCGCGGTGTCCGCGAGATTCCGACCGACACCCCCGCCACCGAGACGATCCCGACGACACGTGTCGCCACCGGGCCCTCGGACGGCACCGACGGCACCGAGGAGATCGCCGACCGGCTGTTGCTCGGCCAAGCCCTGGAGCGACTCTCCAGCGACCAGCGCCAGACCCTCGAACTGGGCTACCTCGAGGGCCTCACACAGCGAGAGGTGGCGCAACGTCTGGCGATGCCCCTGGGCACGGTCAAGAGCCACCAACGGCGAGGCCTGCAACAACTCCGACACGTGTTGGGGGGTGCAGCATGACGGACTCCCACGACTCCCACCCCTCCGACGACGAACTGGTCGCCAAGGCGTTCGCCGGCCTGGACGACCTGGCCCGAGTCGACGAGGCCCACGTCGCCAGCCTGTGGGACGGCATCGCCGGCGCAGCCTTCGCCGACCAGACCGACAGAGACGTCACCGACACCGAAGACACCGACGAGGCCCTCGACGCTGCCGACATTGCGGCGACCCCCACCCCCCAGACTGACGCCGAGCCGACCGCCGCCAGCCCGGCTGGACCCCCCGATGCGGGCCCTGCCAAGGTGGTGAGCCTCGACGAGCGACGCGCGCGGCGCACTGGTGGGTCCCCGATCGCCTGGATGGCAGCGGCCGCAGCGGCCGTGGTGCTGGTGGTGGGCGGGATCTGGGTCACCACCCAGCCCGCGACGGAGCAGGTGGCGACGTTCGCGATGGAACCGCTGGACGACCGGGTGGCCACCGAGGTCGACGGCGACGTCGTCAGGGATGGCGATGCCACGGTGGTCGAGCTCGACCTGACCGCGCTTCCCGAGTTGCCGGCAGGAGAATTCTACGAACTGTGGTTGCTCGATCTCGACAACGGTGAACTCGTCAGCCTCGGAGAGGTGGACGCGGCCACCACGACGGTTCCGATCGAGGGACCGGTCGACGCGACTGCGTTCCCCGTCATCGACGTGTCGGTCGAGCCCGCGGATGGCGAGCCGGCGCACTCGGGTGACAGCGTCCTGCGTGGCCCGATCACGGCCGCCGACGACGCCGGCTGAGGCAGCGGCCACCGCAGGCGGACACCAGTGGGCTAGAGGTGGGCCGCCACGCCCTTGATGTCGGTCTTGTAGCGACCGAATCGAGGCTTGGTCAGGATCGACACGGTGGCCCGTGGTCCGTCCAGGCCGGGTCCACGGTCCTGGCCCGCCCGTCCGACCCCCGGCCAGTCGAGCGGCAAGGACTGCCACGCTTCGAGCACGGGAACGAGGTAGACCTCGGTGCCGTCCGGCAGGGTGAGTTCTGCGCGCTTGAGACCCTTGTCCAGCAGTTGGTCGTGGAGATGGGCCGCGGCATCGATCGCTCCGTCGACCTGGGGTCGGTGCAGGCCGTAGAACTCGAGATCGGGCACGTCCAGCCGAGCCGCGCCGTGGGTGGCGACCCAGTGGGTGCCATCGCCGCTGTCCACGGCCACGATGGCGTCGTCAGGCGTGACCGCACCGATGGCGAGGCGGTTGATCCACGCGAGGTCGTGGTCTGCCCGCGCCGACACGTCACGCACACCCGTCACGCGCCCGCGCAGTTGGCGCGCCAGACCCTGCAACAACTGCGCCTGGCGTTGCATCCCGTTGGCCAGCCCGTCACTGGCGATCGCCGTCTCCGTGCGCACGAGGTGGTCGTCACCGTCGTCCACCCGCCGCACCACGGCCTTGGCCATGCGCCCGCCCCAGTGCACCTCGGCCGCCTCGGCCGAATCACCGATGGCTCGCTTGCGGTCGATGTCGCCTGCCTGGATCGCGGCGTCGACCACGGCACCGACGTCGACCTGGCCATCCACGACCAAGGCCATCTGCGAGGTGTACTGCGCGGCCATCCCTGATCCTTCACGCTGCCGGCGGGGTCGACATCGTATGGGCCACGCCGGAACGCGACGTCGACGCGATGCCTGCGACGAGCCCACCTCGTTCGGTCGGTGCCGCGCAGGAGGGCGGGCCGAGACCATCAGACCGCTGGTCTGGCGGCAGCCACCCGTACCTGGTCATGGTGACCGTCGAGGAACTTCGCGGTCGTTGCGGGGTGGCGTCACCAGCCCTGCTGCATGTGCCTGCCTCCGAGTGACCTGCTCGTCGCGGGACCGTCGGCACATTCGCCGGGTCGTGGTCCGGCGCACACTGATGGCACACCAGGGAAGGATGCACGATGAGCAGCCACATCGAGTTCGTCAAGGAGCGGGTTGCGCCACCGGTGCTGGTGGACTTCCTGCGCTCATTCCTGGACGGTGTCAACAGCGGGTCGGACTTCGAACTCGTGATCGGGGATCACGTCTGCGCGTTTCCTGCCGACGTCCTGGAGCGCTCGGCGTTGGACCTGGAGTACGAACACAACCCCGACAAGACCGAGCTCGAAATCACGGTGGAGTGGCGCC
>DATFMD010000176.1:0-2276 GCA_035267125.1 Nitriliruptoraceae bacterium
GGGTCGTTCCAGTCCACCACGACCGTGTCGGCAACGGCCCCGGCAGTCACACCGGGCGATCCCGGAATGGCGAGCGTGGCGACACCCGACCCGGCATCGACCAGCATCGCATCGCTGTGGCCGTGGTAGTGCCCGACGAACTTGATGACCGTGTCACGTCCTGTGAACCCGCGTGCCAGGCGCACGGCCGACATGACTGCCTCGGTGCCCGACGACACCATGCGCACGCGTTCGATGCTCGGCACGGCGGCGACGACGAGTTCCGCCAACTCCACCTCACCGACGGTCGGCGCTCCGAAGGTGGAACCCGCCTGCACGGCGGCAGTCGCGGCCGCCACGACGTCCGGATGTGTGTGGCCGAGGATGAGCGGGCCCCACGAGTTCACGAGGTCGACGAGTTCCCGCCCCTGGCTGTCCACGACCCGATCGTCGTGGCCACTGGAGAGGAACCGAGGTGTGCCTCCGACGGCGTTGAAGGCACGCACGGGCGAGTTCACACCGCCGGCGATGACGCGGCGGGACCGCTCCCACAGGTCGTCGTCGGTCCCGTCGTCGGACGACGGGGGCGGGCTCGGGGCGAAGGTGGCATCCATGGCCGTGATCGTATGCCCCGGCTCGCAACCTGCCGGACCCATCCGAGGGCAGCGACCGGACCGACCGGGGTCGGCGGAGCGCGCCATGCCGGCTCATCCTCCCTGTCGCGCCGTCGAGCATCGGCGACTCGGCGCACCTGCCCCGTTAGGATCCCGGCATGGAATCCGAGACCACCGGGGTGCAGTTCGGCCCGCCACGACCATCAGGGTCGCCCGCACGCGTCGACGGCGACGAAGCCGTCACGACATCCGGGCCCCGGGAGCACGCAGATGGTGGCAAGGCGAGGGCACTGGGCTGGGCAGTCGTCGGAACCGGTGCGCTCGCCGGGGCTGCGGCCGGGCTCGGCGTGGTGACCCGGTACGCCCGACTCCTGACGGACCCACCGAGCACGGTCGTCCAGGATCCACCGGCCGACGACGACAGGATCACGCTGCACGTCGTGGCCGACGACCACGTCGTTGCCTCCGGCCCGGGTGCCGCCCGGCCGGGAGTGTGGGGGGTGACCACACCCGACGGCTACGGCCGCATGGGCGACATCGACGTCGTCACCGAAAGCGGGGCTCGCCGCCCGCTGGTGCACCTGGACGGCCGGCTGCGACCGGCCCATGGCGTCCTCGATGCGTACGCCCACGTCAACCGGGCCAGCGATCTGCATCCCGATGCCACCGAGGTCATCGTGGGAGGCGAACTGGGCGACCTCCCCGCGTTCCAGGTGATCGGCGACGACGTCTGGGCAATCGGGGTGCACGGTCGTGCTGCTGCTCGCCACGAGACGTTCCGCATGCTTGGCCCGATGGTGGCGGCGGGTCATTCCGCCATGGCGATCTCCTATCGCAACGACCGTGATGGGCCCCCGTCCCCGGACGGTCGCTCGCACCTGGGCGGGACCGAGTGGCGAGACGTTGCGACCGCCATGGACCACGCCCGTGCCAACGGCGCCAGTCGGATCGTGCTGATCGGCTGCTCCATGGGCGGTGCCGTCGTCGGGCAGGTCCTGGCCCAGGCCGACGTCGAGGACGTGGTCGGCATCGTGCTGGACGCACCGGTCGTGGACTGGAGTCCCGTCGCGGCGCGAGCAGCCCGGGCACTGGGCGTTCCCCGGGTCATGGTGTCCGCACTGATGGCACCGACGCGGGCACTGGCACGGTCGCGCCACGACGTCGACCTCGCCGAACTGCGGCTGCGACCCGAACTTCTCGACGTCCCCACCCTCGTCGTGCACGGTGTCGAGGACCCGGTCGTACCGGTTGCGGGTTCCGATGCCCTGGTCGCGGCGCGACCCGACACAGTCGGCATGTTGCGCGTGCCGGACGCCGCCCACGTGCGATCGTGGAACGCTGATCCAGCCACCTATGAGCTGGCCGTCATGGCGCTGCTGGAACGTGCCGTCGCCCACGACGATCCCCCGTCGACACCCCCGTCCGACCCGGTCCGCGACGACGACTCCTCACCCACGCCGGCACCGGACCCGGTCCGCGACGACGACTCCTCACCGACACCGCCACCGGACCCGGTCCGCAGTGGCTCCAGGCCACCGACGACCGGGCAGCCGCTGCCAGGAACGCACCACGAACCATCAATGGGGCCGGCCGATGCCCCCGCCAAGGCGGACGAACCATCGCCCGCGGCGCTGTTCCTCGGGCATCCCTCGGCTCGCGATGGTGATCCTGCGCCGTCAGGCG
>DATFMD010000177.1:0-8470 GCA_035267125.1 Nitriliruptoraceae bacterium
GAGGTCAGTGTCGAAGCCGTCGTCGAGGACTACCAGGCAGCCCAGTTGCAGTCGCTGAAGAGTGGCCTGCTGGTCGCGGCGGTGCTTGCCCTGCTGGCGCTGGGCTCCACCGGCAACCTGCCGCGCGGGCGGCCCGGCAGCGCCTCCGAAGAGGTCGTCGCGGCCTGACGGCATGCGCTTGTCGGGCCCGTGCCCGGGTCCGCGGCGACTCCCCGTCGGCTGGTCCCGGTGGCGCAGCGGCGGGGATCGAGCCAGTACGCTGCCGCCCATGCTGATGTCGATCGACCACACCACGACGTATGCCTACCAGGGGCAGGCGTGGGATTCGTTCAACGAGCTTCGACTCCAGCCAGCCGACGACTACCGCCAGACGCTGCTGCGCTTCGAGATCGACGTCCAGCCCGAGGTGTCGGTGCGCACCCACCGCGACTACTTCGCGAACACCGTGCACCACTTCCACCTGCCGGGGCGTCACCCTCGCATGCAGGTGCACACACGTTCGGTGGTCTCCACCTACGCGATCCCCACGCCCCAGGACGTGCCCGACCACCTGCTGCCGCAGTTGCGACATCGCTTCTTCGAATACCTGTCACCCACGGATCGCGTCCCGCTCAACGACGACTGGGTCGGCATCTTCGGCTCCATCCCGATCCACACGGGTGACGAGGTCGTGACCTGGATCACCGACCTGACTGCCCACTTGCAGCGGCGCCTGGTCTACCAGTCCGACTTCACCACCGTGGACACGCCGCTGGCCGACTTCGCCAAGTCCCAGGTCGGCGTGTGCCAGGACTTCGCCCACGCCATGCTGGCGATCTGTCGCAGCGTTGGCATCCCCGCGCGCTACGTGTCGGGGTACGTCCACGCCAACCCGTCCGGCAACGAGGCCCTGATCGGTGCCGAGGGTTCACATGCCTGGGTCGAGGTCTACCTGCCCGGCAGCGGGTGGGTCGGGTTCGACCCGACCAATGGCTGCATCATCAGCGAGGCCCACACCAAGCTGGCGGTGGGGCGTGACTACGACGACGTGCCACCTGTTCGCGGCCTGCGTCGTGGCTCGACCACCGAGTCGCTGACCGTCGATGTCGCCGTGCGCCACGCCCGATCCGACGAACTCGCCGGGTGGAACCCCGGCTGACCGGAACCCTGGGCGCCGCCAGCCACGCGGGCTCGCTACACGACGAAGTAGGTCTGGGTCAGCACGTTGGAGAGGGCGGCCACGTCGTCGAGCAGTTCGTCGATGCCGGGTGATTCGTCCTCCGTGATCTGGGTGACGTGGCCGACGTGGCCCATCCGCGCTGACAGCCAGCGGGCATCCCGGGCGAACTGGTCTCCCTGCCGGGGGTTGGCCCGTGCCAGGGCACGGGCGATGTTGGAGATCGTGTCGCTGCAGTAGCGCACCGAGCGCGGCAGGTCGGGCGACAGCAGCAGGAAGTCGGCCATGCTCTCCTGTGACGGAGCCCGATGGTGACTGCGGCGAAACGTCTCGTAGGCTCCGAGCGACTTGAGCAGGGCCATGGAACGGTGTGCCTCGAGGCCCGCCGCCACGGCAGGGGTCGTCCCCGTCAGCCGGAACCGCAACTGCAACGTCCGCAGGGTGTTGTCCGTGCGCTCGACGAGGGCACCCAGCCGCAGGAAGTACCACCCCTGGTCGCGCACCAGCGTGGCGTCGGCAAGGCCCGAGAACAGCTGCCCTGCTTCGCGCGCGGCAAGGCAGAACTCGCCCAACTCGTCCTCGGTGATGGCTGTTCGGGTGCACAGCTCCAGGTAGGTGCGGTTGAGGGCCTCCCACATCTCGGTGGAGATGCGACCCCGCAGCGTGCGTCCGTTCTCGCGGGCGTGGGCCAGCGACGCGGCGACCGAGCTTGGATTGCGACGATCGATCGCGAACCACTCGATGATGGCGGCGGCGTCGGCGCGCCGGTGGTGGGCGCGGAAGGCGTCTTCGTCGTCGGTCAGGTCGAGCAGCGGTTCCCACTGCTCGGTCACCAGTGCGGTGCTGCCGGCGACCAGCGGTGCCTCGGCCATGGCGATGTAGTTCACGCCGAGCAGGCGAGCGGTGTTCTCGGCACGCTCGACGTACCGACCCATCCAGTAGAGGTTCTCGGCGATTCGGCTCAGCACGGTCGGGCACCCATTCGCGATCGCGGGCGGTCGTGGCGGTGGCTCACTGGTCGGCCTCCTGATCGCCTTCGGCACGCACCTCGGTCGCCGCTTCCCGGTGGTGGTCGCGAGGCCGGCGGGTGCGGGAATCGTCAACCAGATCGTCGACTTCTGCCTGGTCGTCCTGTGCCAGCACCCAGGTGTCCTTGGACCCGCCGCCGCGCGACGAGTTGACGACCAGCGAGCCCCGCTCCAGCGCAACCCGGGTCAGGCCTCCCGGCACGATGCGGATGTCCTCGCCAACCAGGGCGAAGGGTCGCAGGTCGACGTGACACGGTTCGAGGGCATGGGTGTCGGGGTAGAAGGTGGGATGGCTGGACAACTGGATGATCGGCTGGGCGATGTAGTTGGACGGGTCCGCCGCAACCAGCTCCAGGAACGCGGCGCGTTCCCGGTCGTCGGCCTGGGAACCGATCAGCATCCCGTAGCCGCCGGCACCGCCCACCTCCTTGATGACCAGGCGTTCGGACTCACCCATCATCAGGTCGAGTCCGTCGGGGTCGGCACCCAGGTAGGTCTCGACGTTGGGCAGGATCGCCTCCTCGCCCAGGTAGTAGTCGATCATGGCCGGGACATAGGCATAGATCGCCTTGTCGTCGGCCACGCCGGTGCCCACCGCGTTGGCCAGCCCGACGCGCCCGGCACGCACCACCTCCATCAGTCCGGGCACGCCCAGCATCGAGTCCGGGCGGAACACGTCGGGGTCGAGGAAGGCATCGTCGATGCGCCGGTAGACGACGTCGACCACCTGGCGGCCATGCGTGGTGCCCATCCACAGTCGACCTTCGTCGACGAACAGGTCGCGTCCCTCGACCAGGTCCACGCCCATCTGCTGGGCCAGGTAGCTGTGTTCGTAGTAGGCGGAGTTGAACTGGCCCGGCGTCAGCAGGACGACCGTGGGGTCGTCGACGTCGCGCGGCGAAAGGCTGCACAGCGTGGCGAGCAGGTCGATGGTGTAGTGACGGATCGGGCGGACCCCGTGGGTGCGCAACAGCCCGGGGAAACTGCGTGCGGTCACGTCGCGATTCACCAGCATGTAGGACACGCCGGACGGGTTGCGCAGGTTGTCCTCGAGCACGCGGAACGTGCCGTCGTGGTCGCGGATCAGGTCGGTGCCGACGATGTGGGTCCAGGTGCCCAGCGGCGGGACCACGCCTCGCATCATCGGGCGATAGTTGGGGTTGTCCAGCACCAGGTTGGCCGGGACCACGCCGTCGCCCATGATCTCCTGGTCACCGTAGACGTCGCCCAGGAAGGCGTTCAGGGCCGTGACTCGCTGGCGCAGTCCGGCGTCGACGTGTGCCCACTCGTCGCCGGTGATGATGCGGGGCACGGGGTCGAACGGGAAGGCGCGCTCGGTGCCCTCGTCGTCGTCGTAGACGGTGAAGGTGATGCCCTGGTTGCGAAAGGCCAGGTCCGTCAGCGCGCGTCGCCGGCCGAATTCCCGGGGTGCCATGCGACCGAAGAAGTCGAAGGTCTGGCGGTAGGCCGGTCGGACACCGTCCGGTCCGACGGCCTCGTCATAGCCCGGCGGAGCGGCATAGGGACCCAGCGCTTCTTCCACGGACGTCCTTCACGTTCGGCCGCGTTCAACCCTACAGGTCGGGTGTCGCACCCTGCGAGCGAGGTCGGTGCCGCGTCGTGCGACGCGATCGACGATCGGATCGATGGCGTGGGGAATGCCGGGCGTTTGGGGTCCGTTGCACCAACCGAGCGGGGTTCATCCCGCACACGATTCTTCATCAGTTCCCACGATGCAGCGTTCCACGTTCCATGATCCGCGAGACCCGCCCGGCGGGTGAGAGTGACTTCAGCAATGGCAACCATCAACCTGACCAAGGACGACTTCCGATCCACCGTCGAGGACAACGACATCGTCCTCGTCGACTTCTGGGCCGAGTGGTGTGGTCCCTGCAAGGCCTTCGGTCCCATCTACGAAAAGGTCTCCGAGGAGCATGACGACGTCGTGTTCGGCAAGGTCGACACCGACGCCGAGCAGGAACTGGGCCAGGGCTTCGGCATCCGTTCCATTCCCACCCTGATGGCCTTCCGCGAAGGCATCATGGTGTTCTCGCAGGCTGGCGCGTTGCCCGAGGCAGCCGTCAAGGACCTGCTGGGCCAGATCAAGGAGCTCGACATGGACGATGTGCGCACGCAGATCGCCGAGCACGAGGCCGAGCACGCCGACGCCTGATCGCGCGTGCCCGTCTATCACAACGCGAGCCCACCACGGTCGCCGTGGTGGGCTCACACGTGCCGGGAGAGTTCGGCCGCCAGGTCACCGTTGCGCACGAGTGCGAGGTCCGGCCCACCCACGGTGTGACGGGCCAGCGAGCGCAGTTCGGTGGCAAGTTCCCGGGCAACCAGGTCGTGCTCGACGCCCGGTTGGGCCCACGCCCCCCTGACCTGCAACACGCCACTGGCCCGGTCGGCCTTGCAGTCCACCCGTGCCACGAGATCGTGGCCCAGCAGGAACGGCATCACGTAGTAGCCGTACTCGCGCTTGGCCTCTGGCACGTAGATCTCGATCCGGTAGCGCATGTCGAACAGGCGCTCGGTGCGCCGGCGAAACCACACCAGCGGATCGAAGGGCGCCACCAGCGCCCGGCCCCGCACCACGCGTGGAATCACCGTGTCCGGCAGCATCCACGCGGCGTCCTTCAGGCCGTGAATCCCGACGCGACGGACTCGCCCGGCGGTCTCCAGTCGGGCGAGTTGCGTTGCGACCGCCCGCACCGGCTGGCGATGGTGGTCGGCGATCGATGCCGTGGTCCCCACACCCTGCGCCCTGACGGCCCGCATGGCCAACTCGGCCGTCGCCACGTCGCGCGGCAGCGACGGTGCCTCCAACTGCACGGCAGGGATCACGCGCTCCGACAGGTCGTAGGCGGCACGGAAGGAACGGTCGCGATGGTGGACGGCAACCTGGCCCGAGACGAACAACCAGTGGAGCACGTTCTTGCCCGGACCCCAGCCCCAGTAGCCGCCGCTGCGCTGGCCCGGATCCGCCAGGTCCGACACCGTCAGGGGGCCATCCGCGACGATCTCCTCCAGGACCCGTTCGACGAAGCCGGGGTGATCATCGACCACCGCCTGCACGCCCGCCCAGGGATGCGTGACGTTGTCCTCCCGTCGGTGGGCCAGCAGGGGCCAGGCGTCGGCGGGCATCAGGCTGGCGACGTGGGCCCAGCACTCGTGGGCCTCCCGCGAACGCCACAACCAGTCGTCCAGTCGGGTGGTGTCGTGGGGGCCGAGCCTGGCATGGAACAGGAGTTCGTGGGCCCGGGCGACGACGTTGACACTGTCGATCTGGACCACGTCCACGTCGCCCAGCACTCGCCGGAAGTGACGACGGTCGATCGTGGTCGGGCGCGGGCGATCCAGGCCCGTCGCCCGCACCGCCAGCCTGCGTGCCTGGTCGAGGGTGAGGCTCGCGGTCATCGGGCGGCCAACGGTTGCACGCGAGGGGTTTGCACTGTTGTTCCTGTCGATGCTGCACGCAAGTGGTCGATTCCAGCCGATTGGCGGCAGACTAACCATCGCTGGAATGGCCGTGAGCAGCATCGCGTTCCGAATGGCGGCGGCTCGGTCACGACCTGTCGACCCTCGCCGCACCACCGTCCCGACACCGCACCGACTTCCGCAACCACCAGACTGAAGGGCCGACACATGGCGTCCGTTCGCATTCCCACCATCCTTCGCAAGCACACCGAGGGCGCAGCGCGGGTGGCCGCGGACGGGGACACGGTGCGAGAGGTCTTCACGAACGTCGTCGACACCCATCCCGGCCTGACGTCGTCCCTGTTCGATGGCGATGACCTGCGTGGGTTCATCAACGTCTACGTCGCCGACGAGGACATTCGGTACCTCGACGGCCTCGCCACCCCGGTTGCCGGCAGCGACGAGATCGCCATCATGCCGGCAGTTGCCGGAGGAGCCTGATTGCGCTACGGCGACGTCACCCAGGCCATCGGCAACACCCCCCTGGTCCACCTGCCGAACCTGTCGCCACCCGGGTACCGGATCTGGCTCAAGCTCGAGGGGATGAATCCGACGGGTTCGATCAAGGACCGGATCGCGTTGGCGATGCTGGATGCTGCCGAGGCCGAGGGACGCCTGGGGCCCGGTGCGCGCATCCTGGAACCGACCTCCGGCAACACCGGGATCGCCCTCGCCGCGATCTGCGCCACCCGGGGGTATTCGCTCACGTGCGTGATGCCCGCCAACACCTCCCGCGAGCGGCGGCAACTCCTGCGGCTGTTCGGGGCGAGCATCATCGAGTCCCCGGCCGAGAAGGGCTCCAACGGGGCGGTGCGCATGGCCCAACAGTTGGCGAATGAGGACCCCGACGTGGTCATGCCGTTCCAGTACGGCAACGCTGCAAATCCGCGTGCTCACCACGACACGACGGCGGCCGAGATCCTGTCCGACCTGCCGAGCGTGACCGCGTTCGTGGCTGGTCTCGGCACGGGTGGCACCGTGACCGGTGTCGGGCATCGCCTGAAGTCGACGAACCCCGCGATCAAGGTCTTCGCCGCCGAACCCGAGTACGCCGACATGGTCTACGGACTGCGCAACCTCGACGAGGGGTACGTGCCGGAAGTGCTCGATCCGGACGTCCTCGATTCCCGGATCAAGGTCGATTCCCGCAAGGCGCTGGCGTGGACACGACGCCTGGTTGCCGAGGAGGGCATCTTCGCCGGTGTCTCGACCGGCGCTTCACTGCAGGTCGCGGTGCGCGTGTGTGACCGCCTGCCCAGTGGTTCGGACGTCGTCGCGCTGTCCCCGGATGGCGGGTGGAAGTACCTGTCCACGGGCGCCTTCGACGTTGGTGATGTGGATGACCTTGCCGACGACTTGTCCACCACGCTCTGGGCGTAGTCCCGGCGCCAGGCGGGCTCGCGTGCCCATGGCGGGTCCGTCTCGGCAGCGGAGCACACATTCCGCGTCTGCCCGGTGCGTCGACAGCCTGCCTCATCCACTAGTGTCACGACCCACGGGACCTGCGCCTGCCTGCGCAGATTCCGTCGTTGCCGTCTCCATCGATCGGACACCTGTGTGATGTCGTGTGAGGTGTTGGGGGCGACGGGATCCCAGCCCGGACGTGGGCGCGCCTGCTCCGGGTACTTGATGACCAGCGGCGACACCACCGTGCTGGTCGACTGTGGATTCGGGATCGCAACTCGGTTGACGAGCCTGATGGATCCGGCCGATCTCGACGCGATCTTCATCACGCACCGTCATCTGGACCATGCCATCGACCTGTTGGGCATCTGGGCCGTGCTGCGTCGAGTTGACGCACAGGTCCCGGTGCACGTTGCCGACGAGGTCCAGCAGACCGTCGAGGCGCTGGTCACGCCTCACCGGCTCGAGACCTTCCGGAAGCGGTTGCCCATGACCACGCTGGCGGCCGGCGACGTGGTCGAGGTGGGCGATCTGCAGGTGGCCGCCCACTTCAGCAACCACGGGGTTCCCACGCTGTCGCTGCGCGTCACCGAGCCCGGCGGCGGCGTGTTGGCCTACTCGTCGGACTCGGCCGGCGGGGGCGACCTGATGGCGTGCGCCCGGGATGCCGACGTCTTCCTGTGCGAAGCCAGTTGGCAGGACGGCGAGGAGCGTGAGGGCGACGGCCACATGACCGCTCGCCGCGCCGGCGAGGTGGCGTCCGAGGCCGGCGTTGGTCAACTGGTCCTGACCCACCTGCGGCCCCACCTCGACCCGTCCGTCTCGATCGAGCAGGCGGCCCGGTCGTGGTCGGGACCCGTGGTGGTCGCACACGAGGGCATGCGCCTGGAGGTCGACGGTTCGACCTCGGCCGTGTCCTGACCGGGCCTGAGCCGTCCCGGCCGGCACCGACAGGGATGGCGCACGATCCGTCCGCTCCACCGCCCCGTTCCCGTGGCTCCCGCCCCAGGACTCGACAAGGAACCCGCATGACCAGCCGCCCAGATGGCCGCGCCGAAGACGCCATGCGCGCCATGTCGCTCACCCCGCACTTCCAGCGGTCCCCGGCAGGATCCTGTCTCGTTGCCTTCGGCGGAACCCGCGTGGCGGTGAGCGCGTCGGTGGCGGCGGGCGCCCCACCCTGGCGTGACGGCGGTGGCTGGCTGACGGCCGAGTACGCGATGCTGCCGGGTGCCACGACGCCGCGGGCACGGCGCCAGCGCAACGGACCGGACGGACGCTCCAAGGAGATCGAGCGACTGATCGGTCGGTCCCTTCGCGCCGTCGTTGACCTGGACGCTCTCGACGACGTCACCGTCGCCCTGGACTGCGACGTGCTGGACGCCGACGGGGGCACCCGGAC
>DATFMD010000178.1:0-6734 GCA_035267125.1 Nitriliruptoraceae bacterium
CCTCGACCGGGATCATGGCCGGGGCCAACATGAGCGGCGAACTGAAGGACCCACGCCACAGCATCCCCCGGGGCACGCTTGCGGCAATCGCGGTCAGCCTGGTCGTGTACCTGCTGCTGGCAGTGTGGCTGGCACGGTCCGCCACACCCGAGGAACTGGTCTCCAACTACACCATCATGATCGACAAGGCGGCCTGGGGACCCGCAGTGATCGCCGGGCTGCTCGGCGCCACCTTCTCGTCGGCCCTGGCATCGGTCGTCGGGGCCGCCCGGATCCTGATGGCGATGGGCGAACACGCCGTGCTGCCGTGGGGACGCTGGCTGGGCCGGCGCACGGAGTCCGGGGAACCCCGCAACGCGCTCATGGTCACGATGGTGTTCGTCATGGCCACGATCATGGTGCGCGACCTCAACGCCATCGCCCCGATGGTCACGATGTTCTTCCTGGTGACCTACGCCATGCTCAACGGCATCCTGCTGGTCGAACAATCGCTGCGGCTGGTCAGTTTCCGACCCGCGCTGAAGGTGCATCCGATCATCCCGCTCATCGGCCTGGGCGGGTCGGTCTTCGCCATGTTCATCATCCACCCCATCCTGGCACTGGTCTCGCTGGGCATCATGCTCGCCTTCTACGTCGTGTTGCTGCGTCGCCGCCTCGACGCCCCCTTCGCCGACGTCCGCAGCGGCCTGTTCGTGTCCATCGCGGAGTGGGCCACCACGAAGGTGGCGAGCCTGCCGGGATCCCAGGAACGCGCCTGGAAACCCAGCCTCCTCGTGCCGGTCACCGACGCCCGAGAAGTCCAGGGCGTGCACACGATCCTGACCTCGATCGCCCGTCCCAACGGCACGGTCCGGATCATGGGCCTGGCCGACGACGACGGCCGCAGCGAGGCGCCGGAGCAGGAGGGCCTCGACGGCATCGCCGAAGGGTTCCTGCACCAGGGCGTGCACAGCACCGCCACGACCGTGCACGTGCCGGGCACGTCCTTCGCCGACGGGCTGGTCGCCGGCATGCAGGCCCTGCGAGGCACGTTCTTCCGACCCAACGCCGTGTTCCTGCGACTGGGCAGGACGTCCGCGGGCAGCCACGTGGACGACGCCGAATTGCAGCGGGTGACCCGTGAGGCCGAGCGCCAGCAACTCGGGTCACTGTTGTGGGTGCCACACCCCGTCTCGGCGCTGGGGCAGCGTCGTCGGGTGAACGTGTGGATCCGCGACCGATCACCCGACTGGCGCATCGGCTGGGACATCGGGAACCTCGACCTGATGCTGCTGATCGCGTTGAAGTTGCAGGCCAACTGGGACGCGCAGTTGCGGCTGGTCATGGCCGTGGAGAACCCGGACGATCGCGACACCGCCCACGCCTTCCTCGCCGACCTGGTCAGCCTGGCCCGCCTGCACGATGCCGAGATCGTCATCGGCACGACGGGCTTCCAGGCACTCTTGCGCTCGGCACCGACCAACGACGTGTCGATCCTGGGCCTGGCGGACAATCCGCGCATCCAGGACCTGCAGGACGTGGTCGAGGCGTCCGGATCCAGTTGCCTGTTCGTCCGTGACTCGGGCGTGGAAAGTGCCCTCGCATGAGTGCTGCACCGTTCGCCGAACTTGCCCGCCACGACACACCCGGCGGGACGATCACGTTGTGGCGACGGCGCGACCCGGCCACCCGGGACGACGTCTTCGAGGTCAAGCTCGGTGACGAGTACCTGATGTCGAGCCGCTTCACGGTCGGTGAGGAAGAGCTGGCCGAGGTGGGACTGGGCTGGACGAGCGGGGATGACCTGGACGTGGTCGTGGGCGGGCTGGGGCTGGGCTACACGGCGCAGGCGGTGCTGGCGGATGCGCGGGTCGCGTCGCTGGTCGTGGTCGAGGCAGTCGGCCCCGTCATCGAGTGGCACCGCGACGACCTGCTGCCGGACGTGGCCGGGCTGGCCGCCGACCCGCGCGTGCGCCTCGTCCACGGTGACTTCTTCGCCATGGCGGCCGGAGAAGGGGGGCTGGATCCCGACGAGACCGGTCGACGCTTCGACGCGATCCTGGTCGACATCGACCACACACCCCGCCACCACCTCCACCCGTCCCATGCCGAGTTCTACACCGTCGCGGGGATCGCCGCCCTGCAACGGTGGCTGCGGCCCGGCGGCGTGTTCGCGCTCTGGTCCGACGATCCTCCCGACGATGACTTCCTGGCGCTGCTGGGCACGGTGTTCAACGATGTCGACGCCCACGTGGCACGGTTCCCCAATCCCTTGGCCGGGGGCGAGGCGACGAACACCATCTTCCTTGCGCGCTGAACCACCTGCAGCTGGGCGAGGCGCTGGTCCACGATGCCCCCATGCAACGGGGGTCAGGCGTTGCGCTTGACGATGCCGTCGGCGAGCGCGTCGGACGCCTCGCCGAGCCGAAGCCCCAGGACGTCGACGCGACGAAGCAGTTGGCGTCGCTTGACCAGCCCCGTCGTCACCGGTTCGTCGCCGTCGAGCAGTTCGGCCAGGCCGTCCTGGTAGGCCCGCCGCACCTGTGCCGGCCGCTCCTCACGCGAGCCCGCATCTGCGGCGTCGGGGGCATCGCCCAGGCCCTCCATGCGGTCGCGCAGTTCGTCGATGCCGGCGGCGACGGCCTCGAGCATCGGCACCAGCAACGGCTCGTCGGCAATCTGGAACAGCCGCATCTCGCGCACCAGGTCGACGAGGTTGTTGTTGACGTCCTCGATCGATCGGGACAGCCGGAACAGGTCCTCCCGGTCGATCGGCGGGGCCAGCACGGCTGCGAGGTCCTTGACCAGGGCCTCGCGCTGGTCGTCGCCACGGTCCTCCAGGTCCTGGATGCCGTCGGCGACGTCGGCCGGATCGCGGTCGCCGCGGGCAACCTCGATCGCCAGGCCCACGGCCTCCCGGGCCGTGTCGGCCTGCGACAACAGGTGGTCGACCAGCAGTTCGTCGTTGCGCCCGGCGAGGTCGCGCGCCATGGACTGGAGTCGTTGCCACATCGTCGCTCCCGTCGTCGAGTCCCACTGGGGGATCTCACTGCACCACGTTGACCAGCACCCACGCAAGCCCCCACGCCAACGCCAGTGCCACGGGCAACGTCACGGCCCAGGCACCGGCCAGCCGCCCGACTTCCTCCCATCGGATCCGGCCGCGTCGACGCGTCATGTTGGTTCCCACCATCGCTCCGGCAATGGCCTGGGTCATCGACACGGGTGCCCCGAGTGCCGACGACGCCAGCACGACGCCGGCCGAGGACACCTCGGTGACGACGGCAGCGGCCGGTTGCAGGGGCACGACCCCGCCGCCCATCGTGGCAGCCATGCGCGGCAGTCCGATGACGGTGCCCACCATGAAGACGACACCGATGGCCAGCATGCTGCCCGTGCCCACGTCGGCGACGGTGGCCTGGACTCCGGCCGCCACCGCCACGACGGCGATCATCTTCTGGCCGTCGTTGGCGCCGTAGGCAAGGCACTGGAGCCCGAACCCGACCATGTGGGCAGGTCGCAGCCAGCGGCGCAGCGGCGAGGTGGGTGGCAGCGTGGCCGCGCCCAAGGTGAGCAGCCACCCACCTGCCATCCCGACCAGGGGTGCCGCGATCCCCATGGCGATCACGAACCCCACGGTCGTCCACGAGACGCCGAAGTCGGCACCCAGGCCGGCTCCGGCGATGGACCCGACCAGGGCCAGCGTGAGGCTGGTCGGCAGACCGCGGCTGGACAGCGCGACGGTGGTGGCGACGGCGGCTGAGACGGCGGCGACCAGGGCCAGTGACCCGCTGCGTCCGTCGAAGGTCACCAGTTTGTCGGCAAGCGTCGACGCGACGGCGGTGCCAAGCACCATGGGGGTCACGACGACGGCCACGCCCACCACGGCGACGGCCGCCCACGGCGCGATGCCGCGCACGCGCAGCCCGGCGGCCAGCATCGCGGCCCCGTCGTTGACTCCACACACCCCGGCGAAGACCCATGCCACGGCCATCACCACCCACGCAAGGTCCATGATCCGCAGTCACCCTCCACGACGTCACCCAGGGACGTGCACGTGTAGTCGGCCAATGGCACCGCGTCCATCAGGGCTCGCCGCCGGAGGCGCAGGAGCCTGCGCGCGCTGCGCAGCAACCTCCTGCCACGACCGGCAGCCCGTCCTGGACTCCCCCGTGGCCATGTGTCTGGCCATGCCGCACCGGAATGCAATCACCGCAGCACCTACCCCATGGAGCCATGCATGACTGACTCAACGACGCGTCGAACGGGGATCCACCGCCTGGCGGTCCTGGCGTTCGCTTCACTCCTCCTCTTCGCCCTTGCGGCGCCGGCCCCGCAGGCCAAGCCCGGCAAGGACAAGCCCACGATCGACGGGCCGCGGTTGACCAATGACAGCAACGGTGGCCGTGGCCTCGTGGACGACCACGACCATGACCACACGGGTGACGACGCCTGAGCGTCGCGCACTGCATGACGGGAGCCGGGCCACATGGCCCGGCTCCCGTCGTCGATGGTGTGTCAGGGGTCAGCGGAACATGCGCGAGCCGATGGCCCGGAAGTCCACTTCCTCGGGGTGGTCCACCTCGATCTCGACGTCGCGGTGGCCGTGGGACTGCTCGTAGGCCTCGGCCACGGCTGCGACCAGCGCAGCCTCCTGCTCGGGCGTCTGGTCGGGAGGGGCGCTGACACGGATCCGTCGCACCCCTGACATGCTCGGTCGGCTGGCAGGTTGCTCGGTCATGGCCGGAACTCCTGGCTGCGATGGACGATTCGTTGCGAGCGGTTGAGCGCGTCGAGGAAGGCCTGGGCGCTGGCCTCGACGACGTCGGTGGATGCCGAGCGACCCGTGAAGCGGTCGCCGGCCTCGACCTCGACGGTGATGGCCACCTCGCCGACGGCCTCGATGCCGACGCCGACGGCAGTGACGTTGTAGCCGGTCAGGGTCACGCCGTCCACCTCCACGGCATCCATGATCGCGTCGCGGACGGCCAGGCACACCGCGTTCACGGGACCGTCGCCGGTCGCAGCGCCCACGTGCACCTGCCCGCTGGATGCAACCCGCACGGCCACCTCCGCAACGGGGTCGGTCGTGCTGCCGGTGGTCACCTGGAACGACTCGAGCGAGAACTCGTCGTCGACGCCGTGGGTGGCCTCGGCCAGCACGATCGCGCGAACCTCGTCGTGGTCGACCAGGCCGCCCTTCGCGTCGGCAACCTCCTTGAACCGCACGAATGCGGCCTGGAAGGCATCGTCGGAGACGTCGACACCCAGTTCGTCGACCGCCTTGCGGAAGGCATGGCGCCCGGAGTGCTTGCCCAGCACGATCTGCGAGCCATCGACGCCGACGTCCTCGGAGCGCATGATCTCGTAGGTCAGTCGGTCGGCCAGCACCCCGTGTTGGTGGATGCCCGACTCGTGGGCGAAGGCGTTGGAGCCCACGACGGCCTTGTTCTTCTGGACGCTGTAGCCGGTCAGGGACGCCACCATGCGCGAGGTTCGCGTCAGCTCCGGCGTGTGGACGCGGTGGTCGACACCCATGACGTCCTTGCGGGTGCGGATCGCCATGACGACTTCCTCCAGCGAACAGTTGCCGGCCCGCTCCCCCAGTCCGTTGACGGCCACCTCGACCTGGCGGGCACCGTTGCGCACGGCCTCCAGCGAGTTGGCGACCGCCAGCCCCAGGTCGTTGTGGCAGTGCACCGAGATGATGACGCCGTTGGCCTCGATCATCGGGATGCGTTCGTGGAGGTGCTTGATCCACTGGCCGAAGTCGTGGGGAATGGCATAGCCCACGGTGTCGGGGATGTTGACGGTCGTGGCCCCGGCCTCGACCGCCGCAGCCACGATGTCGACCAGGAACTCGAAGTCGGTGCGCGTGGCGTCCTGGGGTGAGAACTCGACATCATCGGTGTACGAACGGGCCATCTCGACCGCCCGGATGGTCTGGTCGAGGATCTCCTCGTTGGTCGACTTCAGCATGTACTTGCGGTGGATGTCCGACGTCGACAGGAAGGTGTGGATGCGGTGGTTGGCGGCCGGGGCAAGCGACTTGGCCGCTGCCTCGATGTCGCCCTCCAGCGCGCGGGCCAGGGCGGCGATGACCGGTGGGCGGCGATCGGACTCGGCGTCCGACTCGGCGTCGCGGGGCGCATTGCCCACGATCTCGGCGACGGCCTTGACAGCGTCGAAGTCACCGGGTGATGCAGCCGAGAACCCGGCCTCGATGACGTCGACGTTCAGGCGTGCGAGTTGCTCGGCGATCTCCACCTTCTCGCGGGCGTCCAGCGAGATTCCCGGCGACTGTTCGCCGTCGCGCAGGGTCGTGTCGAAGATGACGACGTCGCTGCCGAACGCGGTGGTGGCAGCATGGTCGATGGGCTGTCCCATCAGGGTTCCTTTGGTCTGCTGGTGCTGGGCTGCGGTGGTCCCGTGGTCACGGGGCGCAGGATGGCGGTGCTGGGAAGATCCCGGGAGCGACCTCCGCGGCCGCTGTCATGTTCGGGAGGGACAGCGCCGCGGCATCAAAGCAGCAGGAGGCCAAGCAGCAGGAGGGCGAGCAGCAGACCGGCGATCGCCGGGGAGGAGTCAGGACGCGTGGCGACCCGGGCGCGGGCCCGGGGCGGCGTCTGCTGGTGCTCGTTGTGCTCCATGGCTCTGACGTTCGCGCCTGGAAGCCTCGGATGCAAGTCGACAGGCGCCCACCGGGCAGGATCAGCCTCGATTCGTGCGCTCATCGCTCGCAGTGACGGAACACC
>DATFMD010000179.1:0-3829 GCA_035267125.1 Nitriliruptoraceae bacterium
CGATCCGCGTACTGGCCGGCCAGGGTCAGGTCGTGCATCGCCGACACGATCGTCAGGTGCTGCTCACGTCGCAGTTGGTCGACCAGCTCCAGGACCTGCTGGCCGTGGCCGACGTCCAGTGCTGCCGTGGGTTCGTCCAGCAGCATCAATGGTGCCTGCTGGACCAGGGCGCGCGCCAGCACCACGCGTTGCAACTCGCCGCCGGACAGGTTGAGCACGTACCTGCTCGCGAACTGGTGCAGGTCGAGTCGTTCGAGGGCCTCGTCGGCGACCGCCAGGTCCGTGGCATCCTCGACCCCGAAGCGCGGCATGTGGGCGGTGCGGCCGAGCAGCACGTAGTCACTGACGGTCAGGCCGGCCGGGATGATCGGTCGCTGCGGCACCAGGGCGACCGAGCGCGCCCAGTTGCGGGGGTCCCACGTGCCGGGGTCGTGGCCGGCGATCGAGATGGTGCCGGTGTGGGTGACGAGTCCGGTCATCACGCCCAGGGCCGTGGACTTGCCGGCGCCGTTGGGCCCCAGCAGTGCGACCCATTCCCCGGCATCGACGTGCAGGTCGAAGCCGTCCAGGGCCGGGCCATCGCCGTAGTCGACCGTGATGTTGGTGAGTTCCAGCGCCCGCACCCCGGTCATGAGGTGATCCCCGCGCGGCCACGGCGCAGCACCCAGGCGAAGAACGGTGCGCCGATGAGTGCCGTGATCACGCCGATCGGGAGTTCGGCCGGCGCCACGACCGTGCGCGCCAGCACGTCGGCAATGATCAGGAACGCGGCCCCGTACAGGATCGACAACGGCAGGACGAGCCGATACGAGCCACCGATCGCGAGCCGGACGGCATGCGGCACGACCACGCCCACGAACCCGATCAGGCCGCTGACTGCCACCGCCGCAGCCGTGGCCAGGGACGCGGCTGCGATGACGACGATGCGTGTCCGGACGGCGTCCACGCCCAGGGACGAGGCTTCGCGTTCGCCGACCGCCAGCACGTCCAGCGTGCGACGGTGCATCAGGATGACGGCCAGCGCGATCGTGCCGGGCACTGCCAGCGTCAGGACCTCCGACCACCCGGACGTCCCGAGTTGGCCGAGGATGAAGCCGTAGACCTCCTGGATCGTCTCGACGTTTCGTTGCTGGATCCAGGTCGTGCCGGCGGTCAGGAAGTAGGTGACCGCGACGCCGGCCAGGATCAGCGACGTCGGCGAGGCCCCACGGTCGGTCGACGACGCCACCACCCAGGTCATCCCCACGCCGAGCAGGGCACCGACGAAGGCGAACACCGGCAGGGTCAGTCCGCCGGGCAGGACGTCGGGCAGCCACGCGATGGAGATCACGGCGGCAAGTCCCGCACCGGATGCGGCTCCCAGCAGGTACGGGTCTGCCAGGGGATTGCGAAAGACCCCCTGGTAGGCCGCGCCGGCGGTGGCGAGGCTGGCGCCGACCAGCCCACCCAGCACGACCCGTGGGACGCGCAGCTTCCACAGGATGTTCTGGGCAGCCGGATCCAGCCCGGAATCCAGGGCCATCCCCGGGATGCCGTCGAGGAGTTCGAGGACCACGGCCCCAGGACCCAGGTCCACCGCGCCGACGGTGATGCCGACGACGATCACCGCGACCAGCACGGCGATGCCCGTGGCCAGTTGTCGCACGGTCAGATGGGTTGCCACGACCACGGTTGGGCGCGACTGCTCCGGCACGTCCGGTCCGACCACGGCGTGCTCCTCAGCGCGCTCGTGGTCGGTCCCGGACATGCCGCGTGGACTCACTGGTCGGCTGCGACATCGTCCAGTGAGTCGGCCACGGTCTCCACGAAGTCGACCACGCGCGGACCCCAACGGCTCGCGACGTCCGCGTCCAGCACGACGACGTTGCCGTCCACCACCGCGGCGACACCGTCCCAACCGGGACGGGCGGCGACGTCGTCGGCGGTGGCACCCGACGTCGTGTAGACCAGCTGGGGATCGGCCGCCAGGATGGCCTCCTCCGACATCTGCGGGAAGTCGGTCCCGGCCTCGGCGGCAGCCTCGTCGGCGATGTTGACCAGGTCGAACAGCCCGTAGATCTGCCCGATGAAGCCCGATGACGAGGTGGTGTAGTAGTCGGTGGAGATCTCGTGGAAGTAGGTCGTTCCCGCCGTGTCGGTCGACACGTCGGCGACGGTCTTGTCGATGTCACCGGTCATCTGTTCGACCAACTCGGTGGCGCCGTCGTCCTGGCCGGTCAGTACACCGAGTGCCTCGATCTGGTCGTAGACGTCCTCGAACGAGGTGGCTGGGGCCTGCTGCAGGACGGCGATGTCCAGCGCGTCGAGTTGCGCGACCAGGTCGTTGGCGTCGTTCTGGATGACGACCAGGTCGGGTTCGTTCGCAGCGACTGCCTCGGCGTTGGGCGTGAAACCGGACAGGTCCGTGACGGGGGCCTCTTCCGGGTAGTACGAGAACTCGTCGACGGCGACCACCTGGTCGCCGGCGCCGATGGCGAACAGGGACTCGGTGGCAGTCGGTGACAGCGACACGATCGCCTCGGCGGGCGCGTCGAGGGTCACCTCGTTGCCGACGCTGTCGGTGACGGTCAGGGTTCCGGCGGCCTCGGTCGGCGGCGGTGCCGATGTCGGCGGGGCGGTCGCAGTCGCGCTCGCCGTGGCGGGTTCGGCCGTCGGGGATGCCGTGGAACCGGCATCGGAGCCGCAGGCAGCCAGGGTCAGTGCGGCCAGGGCGATGCCTGCCAGGGCAGGGCGGAATGGTGCAGACGTCATGGTGTGGTCCTCGAGTGGTCTGCGAGGTGTCGGCAGACGCGGGACCATGGGGTCACTCGCGCACGCCCCCGTTCCTCGCGGGTGTCGTGTCGCACCATGGGCGGCAGGCGACCTGGCTGGCCACCCCCAGTGCGACGGGGACGGCTCCACAGTTGCGGGACAGCGCCGGATTCACACCGGACTTCGCTGCTGCTCATGGCCCAGGTGAGTGCACCTGGATGGCCGCAGCCTATCCGGCGCTGGCCGACGGGAGAGGGTGTGCGTCCGCCCGGCGCAGGTTGCCTGCGGTGGCTGGACGATGGGGCTGACCGAGCGGGGTGTCCGTCTCGTACCATCGTTGGACGCGTCCAAGGCCTGCCTCGTGCCCTACCTGCTGTTCTTCGCCTTCGTGGTCGTGCCCCTGGCCGAGATCTTCGTGATCATCCAGGTCGGCGAGATCATCGGGCCGTGGTGGACGGTCGCCCTGCTGGTGTTCGACTCGCTGGTCGGCGCATGGCTGGTCAAGCGGGAGGGCGTGCGGGCATGGCGGAACGTGACCAGTTCGTTCGACGGCCTTCGTTCCCCGGTCGATGACCTGACCCAGGGCGCCTTGATCGTGTTCGGCGGCGCCCTGTTGTTGACGCCCGGCTTCATCACCGACGTCCTGGGCCTGGCCTGCGTGCTGCCGTTCACCAGGGCGCCGATGTCGCGCCTGGTCCGCCGGGTCGCGGCCGCAACCGCGGCACGTCGCATGGGCGCCGGCAAGGCCGGGGCGACGACGGTCTTCTTCACGACCAGCGGCACGTCGTCGTCGGACAACACCCGTCGCCGACCCGTGCGCCCATCCAGCGCGACCACGGGTGCCGACGCTGGGTCGACGTCCGGCCGCCGGGGCGCGGACCACGTCGACCCTGAAACGTCGCGCGACGTGCCGGACGTCGAGGTCCTGGGCATCGAACGCGACGATGACCCGACGCAGCCGAATGGTGCGGGCGGCTAGCCGCACGACGCCGCCACGCCCGGGCCTGCCCGCCGCACCTGGGGGTGCCAGTCCGGGCCCGGGCGCCCGGGCCGGCACGGTGCCTGTCGATACAGTCGT
>DATFMD010000180.1:0-8489 GCA_035267125.1 Nitriliruptoraceae bacterium
CAGCGCGTTCAGCAGGGTCGACTTGCCGACGTTGGGGCGCCCCACCAACGCCACGAGTCCCGATCGGTGACCGTCCGGCACGACGTCGTCGACACCCGCCAGGATGGTTTCGAGGTCCAGCTCTGCCATGTGCTACTCCGAATCGCGCGGCGGATCGGGTGGTCCGGGAGCCGCGCTGGAGCCCGTGCCCGCATGCAGTGCCAGCGGTCCGAAGGCCACGGGCAGCAGTTCGTTCACCTGCCAGGTCGCCGTCGTGCCCGCCGCCCCGCGACTGGACACGACGGTCGCCGGCGACGAGAACTCGGCGATGACCTGCCGACAGGAACCGCACGGCGACAGCGGGTCGTCGGCCCGGCCGGCAACGACCACCGCGGCGATGCCGGAACGATCACCGGCGGTGACCATCGCCCCGATCGCCATCCGTTCGGCGCAGATCGTGGATCCATAGGCCGCGTTCTCGACATTGACCCCGGCAAAGGTGGCACCGGCCGTCGTCACCACGATGGCGGCGACGGGAAACTTCGAATACGGCGCATGGGCGTTGGGCAGCAGGTTGCGGGCGTCGTCGTGGTGGTGCGCCGGGACCGGGTCGACGGGACTCACTGGTTGCCTCGCGCTGCCAGGACATGGGCATCGGAGTGACGGCGGGTCGCCACCACACGGGCGACTCGGCGGCCCGTCACCACCTCGACCGAGAACTCTATGCCGTCCACCTCCACGACCTCGCCTTCCGATGGCACCCGCCCGAACGCGGCCACGACCAGTCCCCCCACCGTGTCCCAGTCATCGTCGGGAAGGTCCACCCCCAGGACCTCGGCGAGGTCGTCGACGGGCAGCCGGGCATCGATGCGCAGGCTGTCGTTGTCCACCACCTCCACCAACGGGGACTCGTCGTCGTGCTCGTCGACGATCTCGCCCACGATCTCTTCGAGGATGTCCTCGATCGTCACGAGGCCGGTGGTGGCGCCATACTCGTCGACGACGAGCGCGATGTGCACCGACGCCGCCTGCAGTTGTTCGAGCAGGTCGTCGACGGGCTTGGTCTCGGGCACGAACGTGGCGGGGCGCAGCAGGTCGATCCAGCGTCGTCTCGCACCGGTGGCCATCCGCTGCAGGACGTCCTTGGCATAGATCACGCCGATGATGTGCTCGCGATCCTCGCGATAGACCGGCACGCGTGACTTGCCACAGTCGATCAACAGGTCGACGAGTTCGTCGAAACCGGTGCCGACCTCGACGGTGACCATGTCGGGGCGCGGCACCATGATCTCACGCACCATCGTGCGGGACAACTCGAAGATCGATCGGATCATCGCCCGCTCGTCGTCCTCGAATGGCTCCCTGTCCTCGCCCTCGTCCATGGGCGCATCCTCGGGGAACGGGCCAGAGCCGCGTCCCCCGGCCAGGAATCGTCCCGCCGACACCAGCACCCCGACGATCGGGCCCAACACCCTGACGAGACGCCTGGCACTGCGTGCTCGCCGGCTGCCCACGTCGATGGGATCACGCAGTGCGCGAGCGCGCGGTGAGATCTCGGTGGCGACCAGCGACACGACCACCACGGACGCCCCGGCCACGAGCGCGGCACTCCACACCGCCAACCACTGATGGGCGAGCAGGTAGGCAACCAACGTGACGGTCACCCGCACCACCACGGTGGCGAACAACACGACGTTGAGACCGCTGCCGCGGTGCTCGACGATCCACCGCAGGTCGGCGTCTCGATCGGCACCCTTGGCCACGGCCGTGACGGGATCGAGCACCAACAGCACGGTCTCGACCGTGGACAGCCATGTCGCCATCGCCAGTCCCGCCACCAGGATGCCGGCCAGCAGCCAGGTCATGTCGTGGCCTGTCCGGCATCGTGGAACGTGGCCAGCAACTCGTCGGTGAGTTCGAACATCTCGCGCTCGGACTGCGGATCGGCGTGGTCCATCCCCATCAGGTGCAACAGGCCGTGGACCAGCAGCAGCCGGACCTCGTCTGGACCCGTGCGACCGAACTCGCTGGCCTGGGCGTGGGCCACCTGCGGGCACAGCACGACGTCGCCCAGGACTGCCGGGATGCCCGGTGGCGTGGTGCCCGGTTCGTCGATCGGGAACGCCAGGACATCGGTGGGGCCCTGCTTGTCCATGTGCGCGGCATTCAGGCCGGCAATGGTGTCGGGTTCGACCAGCAGGATCCCCACGTCCATGTCCGCGGGGATGCGCTGGCGCGCCAGGACGTGGCGGGCGAGTGCCACGAGTTGTTCGCCATCGACGGCGAACGCCGTCTGCTCGTCGGTCAGTTGCACGGCCATCAGGCGCCGTCACGATCGTCGGATGGAGCGGTCTGCGCATCCGTGTGGGCCGCACGACCCGACGTGCCTGCACGGTCGCGGTCGCGGCGATCACGCTCGGCCTCGCGACGCGCATCGTGACGGCTGTAGGCGTCCACGATCTGGGCCACGATCGGGTGGCGTACGACGTCGCTGGAGGTCAACTGCGAAAAGCCCACGCCGTCGATGCCCGTCAACACCTCGTTGACGACCCGCAGCCCGGACGGCTGCCCGCCGGGCAGGTCGGTCTGGCTGATGTCTCCGGTGACGACCGCACGCGAGTTGAACCCGATCCGGGTCAAGAACATCTTCATCTGCTCGGGCGTGGTGTTCTGGGCCTCGTCGAGGACGATGAAGGCGTCGTTGAGGGTGCGGCCACGCATGTAGGCCAGCGGCGCGATCTCGATCGTGCCGTCATCGACGTGGGTGTTGAGCTCGTCGGTGTCCATCATGTCGTGCAGCGCGTCCCACAACGGCTTGAGGTAGGGGTTGATCTTCTCGTGCAGGGTCCCGGGCAGGAATCCCAGTCGCTCGCCGGCCTCGACCGCGGGACGGGTCAAGATCAGCCGGTTGACCTCGCGCCCGCGCAGGGCCTGGACCGCCATCGCCATGCCGAGGTAGGTCTTGCCCGTGCCGGCCGGACCGATCCCGAACGTGACCGTGTTCGAGCGGATCGCGTCGAGGTAGCGCTTCTGCCCGATGGTCTTGGGCCGGATCGTGCGACCTCGATGGGTCAACAGTTGTTCCGACAACACCGTCGCCGGCTTCATCTCGTCCTGGTCGTCGCCGTCCACCATGCGCAGGACCTGGCGGACCGTGGCCTCGTCGAGGTCGTGACCAGCCCGCAGCACGTCCACGAGTTCACCGAACGCGGTCATCGCCAGGGCGACGTCGGCGGTCGTCCCCGTGGCCGTGATGCGGTTGCCGCGGACATGGATCCGAGCGGCGAGATGGGTGTCCACCAGCCTGAGCAACTGGTCACCGGGGCCCAGCAGTGCAACCATCGCCTGGTCATCGGGAACGGTGAGGCTGCGCGTGGTGGGATCGTCGGGCGTGTGCGGTGCGACGGCAGCGTCACTCATGGACGTGCCGAGCGCGGCGGTGGGAAGTTGTCACGTGTGTCGTCAGGACCTGGGTCGGAATCGTGGTGCATCAGTCCCATGATCCTACCGTCGCACGACGCCGTCCCGACGGCGAACGGCCGAGGCCGCCGGGGCCTGTCACCCGCAGCGGGATCCACGGACGTCACATGCGACCCAGGCCGGCGGCCATGATCGCGGCCAGGGCCAGGCCGGCGTGCTCGGTGCGCAGCACCGTCGGGCCCAGCCCCACGGCCACGCCGCCGCGCGCGACCAGGTCAGCCACCTCGTCGTCGGACAGGCCGCCCTCGGGGCCGATGACCGCCGTCCACACCTCACCACCGGGATCGTCGTCTCCCGTGCTGGCCCCGACGCCGGCCAGGACCTCGAGCGGACTGGTGGTCGCCCCCGGATGGGCCACGAGCACGCGTTCGAGACTGCCCGGAAGGGCCTCGCCCAGTCGCAGTGGCCCGTCCACGATCGGACGATGCGCACGACGTGCCTGGCCGCACGCCGACGCGACGATCGACTCCCAGCGGGCCTGGACACGATCGACCTTGCGACCGAGGTCGACCTGGCAGCGCTCGGTGGTGGCGGCAGTGATCCAGTCCACCCCCAACTCGGTGAGCATGCGCACGACCGCGTCGTGGCGAGAGCGCTTGGCCAGTCCCTGCACGACACGCACGCGTGGCCGCGGCGGCGCAATCGTGCCCACCACCTCGACCTCGAGCCCGTCCTGGCCCAGGCGGCCTCCGGCGACGACCCCGCGCCCGTCGGTGGCGACGACGCTGGCCCCGGCCGCCACGCGACGGACCCGGCGCAGGTGGTGCAGGGTGGCATCGTCGAGCACCACCACGGACCCGATCGAGGCGTGGGCAAGCGACGGGGCGATGACCCATGGATCGGTGCCCGCCCGCAGGTCGGCACCGACGTCGTGCCCCGACGTCACTGGAATGCCCGACGCAGTCGTCCGAAGAGGTTGGAGGCTCCGGGCGCGTCCTCGCCACGCTCCTGCGCGAACTCCTCGAGCAGTTCGTGCTGTCGAGGCGTGAGGTTGGACGGCACCTCCACGCGCACCGTCAGGCGGATGTCGCCTCGCGGACCGCCACCCTTGGCCGGCATCCCCCGCCGGCGCACGGCCAACACGGCGCCGGGCTGCGTCCCGGGCGGGATGTCGAGCTCCGCGTCGCCATCCAGCGTGGGCAGGGTGACGTGGGCACCCAGCGCGGCCTGGGAGAATGGCACGGCGAGTTCACCCAACAGGTCGCGACCGCTGCGATCGAAGATGTCGTGCTCGGCGACCCGGACCTCGACGTACAGGTCCCCCGGCGTGCCGTTGCCGCGGGCGGCCTCACCCTCGCCACGCACCCGGATCCGGTCACCGTGCTCGACACCGGCCGGAATGGTGACCGTCACCGACCGACTGGCGCGAGCCCGCCCCTCGCCGTCGCACACGGCGCAGGGATCGGCAACGGTCGTGCCACTGCCGTCGCAGGTCGGGCATGCAGCCGCGGTCGCGAGTTGGCCGAAGGCAGTGCGCACGACCTTTTGCACCTGGCCGCGCCCCTTGCAGGTCCCACAGGTGGACGGGGCAGCGCGAGTGGCAGATCCGGTCCCACCACACGACTCGCACGTGGCCGCGACGTCGACCTCCACCGTTTCCTCGGTCGACGCCAGCAGGTCTTCGAGGGTCAGCTCGACCGGGACGAGCACGTCGCGTCCCCGCTGTGTGCGACGACGACCGCCACCGCCCTGGGCCTGGTCACCGAAGGCCTGGCCGAAGAAGGCGTCGATCACGTCACCCAGTCCGCCACCGCCGAACCCGAACGGGTCCTGGGCGCGTGATCCGGGCGTGCCGTCGTCTCCGAAGCGGTCGTAGCGGGTCCGGGCCTGCGGATCCGACAGCACGCGATAGGCGTGCTGCACCTGCTTGAAGGCATCCTCGTTCCCACCGGCGTCGGGGTGGGCACTGCGCGCCGCGCGGCGATAGGCCTTCTTGATCTGGTCGGTCGAGGCGTCCCGAGGGACGTCGAGGAGGTCGTAGAGGTCGCTCATGGTCAGGCTGGTCCAGTTGGCGGACGACGTGGAACGGGCGAAGATGGCGGGGCAGCCGGGCCAGTGCCATCCGGGACTGGCCCGGTGGCGCAGTCGTGGCGGCACGCGCCACGAGTCGTGGCACGGGTCGGGCCGGTGCCGGGCTGCCGGCGCCCGCCTCGACAAGGTACGGGCTTGCCGGCGGGTCTGGACCACGCCCGAGGCCGACCTGCGTCCACTGGACGCAACCTTGCGTGTGGCGTCCGGCACGGTCAGTCGGCCAGCACCGCCAGGGTCGATTCGAGATGGTCCGCCACGGCACGGACGCTCGCCAACACCGAGGCGTAGTCCATGCGCGTCGGCCCGAGCACGCCCAGGGCGCCGGCCTGCGCCAACTGGTAGCGCTGTGCCACGAGCGACGTGGAGGCAAGGTCGTCCAGGTCGTGCTCGGTGCCGATGCGCACGACCGGCAGATCACTGTCGCCGCCGGTCGAGTCACCCAGCACCCGGGCCAGCGTCGCCTCCTCCTCCAGGAGCGCGAGCACGCGTGACAGGTCGTCGCGTTCGAACGCCGTCGAGGCCAGCGAGGCACGACCCGACACGTACATGCGGTGCACGGCCTCGTCGGCGACCGTGCGTGTGGCGACTGCTGCCACGGCCGCGACGAGTTGACGCAGTTCCGGCGGCGTGTTGGCCACCATGGCGGTGACGACCTCGCCGAGATCGCCCATCCGGCGTCCCTGCAACTGCTCCTGCAGCCCGGCCCGGACCCGGTCCACCTGGGTGTCCGTCACTGCTTCGGACAGGTCCAACACGCGCTTGGTCACGCTGCCCGTGTCGGCCACCAACAGCAGCATCACGGCGTGGGGGGACAGGGCAACCAGCTCGACCAGCTTCAGTCGCGCCTGGTCGAAGGCCGGCGCGATCACCAACGACACCAGCCGCGTGAGCTGGCTGAGCACGGTCGTGGTCCGTGCCAACAGGTCGTCCACGTCGCTGGCCCCCGACAGGAGCTGGTCGATGAGTTCGCGCTGCTGTGCCTGCAGGTCGCTGGGGTCGGTGCTGTCGCGCAACATCTCGACGAACGCCCGGTAGCCCAGGTCGGTGGGCACCCGGCCGGCAGAGGTGTGCGGCGCCATCACCAGGCCACGCTCCTCGAGCACGGCCATCTCGTTGCGAACGGTTGCGGCAGAGCAGTCCAGGCCGGCCGTCGCCACCACGCGACTGGATCCCACCGGCTCCCCCGACGTGACGTACTCGGCCACGATCGCACGCAGGATTCGCTGCTTGCGTTCGTCGAGGTCGTCGAGACCGTCGAGGACTGACTCGGCCATCCCAGGGCTCCTCGCATCGCGTGCGCCCGGCGCTCCCAGCCTAACCTGCTGCCAGTCGGTGGCCGTCGGCCTTCAACGGTGCGCCCGGCGATCCATTACCGTCGCAGGTCCAAGGAGGAGTCCACGATGAGTCAACAGCAGCCCGCGGGTGGCGACGCGTCACCGCCCGACCGGATCAAGCGAATCGTCACCAACGTCAAGTCGCTGGCCAACCAGGACGTCGAACTGCTCAAGCAGCAGCTGTCTCGCACGGCCGCCCACGGCGGCAAGGCGGCCGGTGCCGGTGGTGCAACTGCCGTGATGCTGCTCTACGTCGTCGGGTTCCTCGGCCTGGCCGGTGGAGCCGCCCTGCAACAGTGGTTCTTCGACTGGGCGGCGTGGCTGATCGTGGCCGGCGTCTTCCTGCTCGTCGCCATCATTGCCGCGCTGTTCGCGAAGTCACAGGCCGAGAAGAGTTCCAGGGCCACACAAGTTGCCACCAACCAGATCAAGGAGGACGTCGAATGGGCAAAGCAACAGATCAAGCGCTAGAGCGTCAGCTCGCCGAGATTCGCGCGACTCGGGCCCAGATCGAGTCCGACGTGCAGGGCCTGACCAACTCGACTGGTGACATGGTCGGGACCGTCATGGGCCTGGCCGATGGCGGGTCGGGCTCGACCAGTGGCCGCTCGAGTGGTGCATCCGCGACGGCCAAGGACCTTGCTCCCAAGGTGCTTGCCGCCATCGGTGCGCTGGGTGCCTCCGCGGCAGCCGCCGGCACCGCACGCAAGAAGCGGGCCACCACGAAGGCACAGAACGCCGAGCGCATGTCCGCACGGATCCGCTCCGAGGAACTGGCTCGCGCGTTCGGTTCGATCACGCCCGAGGGCGCCGACGCAGTCGTTGCCGACGAGCCCATCCCGACCCCGGATCCACCCGCCGACACCCCGCCTGCCGGCGCCGACGTCGCCTCCAAGGGACGCGGGCGGCGCGGTCTGGGCATCGTGTTGCTCGTGGCGGCAGCCGCCGGCGCCGCCGTGTGGTTCAGCGGCAAGCGCTGACCCGATCCACCACCTGTCCACGCCCCCGTCACCTGACGGGGGCGTGTTCACTGTCACAGGCAGTTTGGCGGGCAGCATGCGCCATGGCCCGGCTCGTGGGCGTTCCGCCTCGGTGGGCCCGTCCAGGTCCGTCACACGGTTCAGAGGTCCCACGGGTTCACGGCGAGGCGTTGCTCGACGGACGTGACGACGTCGTCGGGCGCCGTCGAGGTCAGCACGGTGGCCTCGAAGCGCCCCACCTCGTGCAGGGCACGTGCCTGGTGACAGTCGAGCACGAGCAGGAACAGGGCTGCACTGCCGTTGTCGAGGCGCTCCCCCCAGCCACGCATCTCGTCGTCGTTGATGCCCTTGTCGCGCAACTTGGCGAACAGGCCCCCCGCTGCCGCACCGAGCACGATCGGAATGAGCGGCCCACCCGGAATGAACAGGCCGGCGAACAGCCCGATCCAGGAACCCGTCATGGCAGCCTGGAACGGGGTCGTCTCCCGAGTCTGGACCAGTCGGACCTTCCCCCGTTCGTCCTTGGTGACGATGACGGCATCATCGAGTTCCAGTTGACCCTTGGCGGTCAGGCGCAGCGCAGCCATCAGGGCCTCCTGGGCCAACCCGGGATCCCGGAAGGCGAACGCCCACAGGTCCGAGTCGGCACCGGACTCGTCGGCGACGTCGGGGACCTCGGCAACGT
>DATFMD010000181.1:0-3555 GCA_035267125.1 Nitriliruptoraceae bacterium
GCGGTGTTCCGAGGTGGTGATCCGGGTCGAGATCTGGGTCGAGATCTGGGTCGTGATCCGGCTCGTGACCCGGGTCCCGTGATCCGGGTCGTGATCCTCGTTCCGACACCGGGCGGGCTCAGTCGGCCAGGTCGAGCGCCGCCAACGCAGCGTTGGCGACCATGCCGGCGGTCAGGTCGTGGAGTTCGTAGAGGTCGTGGATCGTGCCGGACTGGCCGAATCCGTCCACGCCCAGCGGTACCACCGGTCGACCCACGGCGGCACCGAGCCACCCCATCGCGTGCGGCGAGGCGTCGTGGATGGTCACCAGCGGTCCCGAGTCCGGACCCAGGACCCGGGCGAGGTGGAAGTCGCGGCGAGGGCGACGTGCACCGCGGATGGCGCCCGTCATCGCCGTACGCCAGCCACGGTGGAGGCGATCCATCGAGGTCACGTCGACCACCCGCACGGCCAGCCCCTCGGCCGCGAGGTCGTCGGCAGCAGCCAGGACCTCGGGCATGACCGGACCGCACGCACACAGGGTCACGCGGGGTGTCGAGTCGGACCCTGAGCCCCCCGTGGTCGTGTCGGGCGTCGTGTCGCGCAGGCGGTACGCGCCGGCCAACACGTCGGCACGCAGGAGGTCGTCGCCAATGCGATGGGCGGCCTGCTCGAACGGGTCCTGGTCCAGTTCGCGCGTCGTCAGGCGCAGGTAGAAGGCGTCGCCGGTGGCGTCGTTGGCCAGCGACTCCATGGCGTCGCAGAGCAGCCAGTCCATGGCCCCGACGTAGGTCGGCTCCAACGACACGATGTTGGGGAGCTCGAGGCCCAGGGACGCGGTCACGCTGGACTGGTGCGCGCCGCCCTCGGGGCTCAAGGTCACCCCCGACGGTGTCCCGGCGAAGATGAAGCGCGTGTCGGAGTACAGCGAGTGGATCAGCGCGTCCAGGCCGCGGCACACGAACGGGTCGTACAAGGTGCCGATGGGCAGCAGTCGTTCGCCGTGGAGGCGCTCGGCGTCGCCCAGTTGGCCCAGCATGCTGAACAGGTTCATCTCGGAGATGCCCAGTTCGATGTGCTGGCCGCTGGGCATCTCCGCCCACCGGAGCAGGCCACTGTCGTTGGCCTCGGTCGTGCGGGTGTGGTGGAAGACGCCGACCTGGTTGATCCACCCGGCCAGGCCGGTGGAGACGGCCACGTCCGGTGACGTCGTGACCATGCGCGGCCCCACGGAGTCGTCCTTGCCCAGCCGTGCCACCAGGCGACCGAACGATGCCTGTGTGGACACGTCGCGCGTGGGTCGCATCCCGATCTCGCTGGGTACCGGCAGGTCGAGGCCCTTGGGCTCGTGGCGTGGCCGCTCGAGGCGCGTGGCCGTGCGCGCCACGATTCGTCCGGGCTCGGAATCCGGGTCGAACCCCGCCCACTCGTCGTCGGGATCGGCCAGGGTCGGCCGCAGCGTGTCGACCTGCTCACCGGTCAGGAGCGCGGCGTGGTTGAGCGGGTCACCGGCGATGGGAAGCCGATAGCCCTTGATCGTGTAGGCGAACACGACGGACGGCCGAGCGGGCTCGGCATCGGCGGTGCGGTAGGCATCGAGCAGCGTGGCGAGGTCGTGGCCGCCGAGGTCGTGCACGACACTGGCGAAGTCGTCATCGGAGACCTCGGCGAGGTTGCGCACGACGGCCGGGTCTGCGTCTGCCAGGAAGAAGTCGCGCAACTCCCGACCCTGCAGGGCCAACGATCGCTGGTAGCGCTCGTTGCGCATCGAGTCGATGTGGTGGCGAAGGGCGTCGCCACCCTCGGCGTCCATCGCTGCGGTGAGGCGGCGTCCGTACTTGGCCTCGATGACCTGCCAGTCGTTGATCTCGAACATCGACATCATGCGCCCGGCCTTCACACCGGGCACCACGCGGTCGAGGCTCTGGCGGTTCAGGTCGATGATCCAGGTCACGTTGCCGAGTTCGCCCCGCGAGATCGGGTCGGTGATCGCTTCCCAGATGTTGCCCTCGTCCAGTTCCGCGTCGCCGAGCAGGGCGATGAAGCGGGCGTCGGGGCGGGCACCGAAGTGCTCGTCGACGTAGCGCCGAGTGACGGCGGCGAACAGCGGTGCGACGGCGCCGAACCCGACCGACCCGGTCGAGAAGTCGACGTCGAAGCGGTCCTTGGTGATCGACGGGTAGGCCTGCAGGCCCCCCAGGGCGCGCAGTGTGGTGAGGTCGTCGCGTTCCAGGTTGCCCAGCAGGTACTGGATGGCGTGCAGCACGGGAGAGGCGTGGGGCTTGACGGCGACCCGGTCGTGGGCATCGAGGTGGCCGAACCACAACGCCGTCATCAGCGACGACATCGACGCCGAGGACGCGGGGTGGCCGCCGACCTTCAGGCCGGTGCCGGGCCGTTCCCGGTTGGCATGGTCGATGATGCGCGTCGCCAGCCACAGGACGCGTCCCTCGATGGCCTTGAGCGCGGCCTCGTCGATGCCCGACAGTTCCGCACCGGCAGCGTCGGTGGTGGTGCCGGGGGTCTCGGCCGGAGCGAGTGCGGTGGCAGTCATGGTTGCTCCCGATAAGCATCTACATCATTGAAGCGGCTTACAACCGCTACACTACACCATGGCCGCGTCCGCGCACGACGTTTCGTGGCCGAAGTTGTTCCCATCCACGATCCGCCACGATGTCAGCGACATCACGCCAGTCGGAGCACGCCATCGACTACGACACCTTCACCGACCAGACCGTGTCGGAAGCCGTGGGGCTCACCAACCTCGTCGGCGCGACCGGGAGCCGGGACACGCGCGCCGGTGGCGACGAGACGTCGGCCGCCGCCGTGGCACCGTCGGACCTGCACGACCTGCTGCACCTGTATGCCCTGGTCGAGGATCCAGTCGATGTCGCCGGCTTCGTCGGGCTGGCCCAGCGGCTGCGGGCCGTGTTCGAGGCACCGAGTCCCAGCGAGGTCGTCGAACGCCTCAACAGCCTGCTGACCTCCTATGAACCCCGTCCGGCGATCACGGAACACGACGGACAGGCACCCCACTTCCACTACGTGCCCGACGACGGCCCCGACGTGCAGCGGGTGGGCGCCTCACTGGCGATGGCGCTGGCCAACGTGGTCGTGGACCACGGCCCCGATCGTCTCGGCCACTGCGCGGCGACCACCTGCAGCAACGTGTTCGTCGACCGGACGCGCAACCACAGCCAGCGATACTGCTCCAAGACCTGCGCGACACGCGTCCACGTCGCCGCCCATCGAGCCCGCGTGTCCTGACGCGAGTTGCATGCCCGCCGTTGCAGCTTGGTTGGCGCAGACACGAGTGCGTCCTCCACCCGGCCACCCGCGTCCCGCATGCCTGGTCGGCTGCGTCGTGGTGTGCGCGGTTTGGACGGGATGTCGTCGGCTGTGCGCACGCTGGGGTCGTCGGCAGTCGGGTGTGCGCGATTCGGACGGGATGTCGTCGGTTGTGCGCACGCTGGGGTCGTCGGCGGCCGTGGGTGGCGAGAGGTGGCTCGGTGTGCGCGATTCGGACGGGATGCCGTCGGCTGTGCGCACACTGGGGTCGTCGGCGGCCGGGGGTGG
>DATFMD010000182.1:0-2258 GCA_035267125.1 Nitriliruptoraceae bacterium
GCAACTCCTGGTCTACCCCATGCTGGACGACACGACCGCGACCCGACACGAGCTGGACTCGCCCCGGCACCGCGTGTGGAGCAACGCCAACAACCGGTTCGGATGGACCGGCTACCTCGGACACGCGCCGGGCCAGCCGTCACCGCCGTACGCCGTGCCGGCATCCCGCGAGGACCTCTCGGGCCTGCCGCCTGCATGGGTGGGCGTGGGCACCGCGGACCTGTTCCTCGACGAAGACCGCGAATACGCCCGACGGTTGACCGAGGAGGATGTCGAGGTCGATTTTGTCGAGATCGACGGCGGCATCCACGGATTCAACATGGCCGAGGACTCGCCGCTCGCGGAGGCCTTCGACGCCGCCGTCGTCGAGTTCGTCCGCCGGCGCACAACCTGAACTGCATCGCCGGTGCGATCTGCCTCCGAGCCGATTCCCGGCATCGTTGGGCGGGCCGTCAGGCCGGACAGCGCTCGACGTGGAGGTACTGCAGGCACTCGACGTCGGTCAGGGACCGGGTCAGGCGGCCCTCGGCCATCCCGACCAAATCGTCCAGGTCCAGCGCCCACACCCGCGCCACGCCGTCGCTGGTGGTCGCGAGGCGATCGCTGTCAGGGCTGAAGTCGACCCACCACACCGGACCGTCCGGACTGTGCAGCACGAGCTCCTGCGTGAAGGAATCGGTGTCCCAGAGACGCACGGTGCCGTCGACGCCGGAGGTGGCAAGCAGGTCGCCGTCCGGGGAGTAGGCGAGGCCGCTGATGTCGCCGGTGTGCGCGTCGAGCGTGGCGACGCGTTCCCCCGAGGCGATGTCCCAGATCGAGCCGCCCCCGGCGAGGCGGCTGACCGCGATGCTGGTCCCGTCGGGCGACACCGTGAGCTCCCCGGGGAACTCCTGCATGTCGACGACCACCTCTCCGGTCGCCCAGTCCCACACCCGAAGGCCGTTCGCCGTGGGGTCCTCGCGGTCGATCTTCCAGCGCGCGGTGACCAGGCGCTCGCCGTCGGGGACGAACACGAGGTCGGCGGGGCGGAAGTTGGCCTCCTCGGGCAGTTCGGCCACCCGTTGGCCGGTGCGATCCACGATCACGGTCTTGCCTGATCCGTCGAGGACGCCCCAGACGGCGACGGCAAGCAGCTGCCCGTCGGGACTCCACGAGAGGAACTCGGGCTGGAAGTCGACTTCCTCGACCGCGAACACCTCCTCCCCCGTGTCCGGGTCCCAGACCTGTGCGCGGGGTGGGTCGTCGTAGCTCACGGTCGCGACCAACCCGCCGTCCGAGCTGACCGCGAGGTCGACGGCGGTGTCCTGGTCCTCCCCCAGGGTGGCGTGACGTGCTCCGGTGTCCGGGTCCCACACGACTGCCTCGGCGTCGCGGCCGCTCACGACGAGCCCGTCGCCGTCGGGCGGGAAGACAGCCTTCTGCAGCCCGCCGGTTGAGGTCGGGAGGTTCACCCATTCGGCGCCGCCGGCGAGCCCGACGTCCCAGACCTCGGCGTCGGTGATGGTGACATCGCCGGTCAGGACCTGCTCGCCGTCCGGCGAGAAGGCGATGCCGCCGACACCCTCGGGAGACGACACGGCGACCTGCTCCACGACCTCCTCGCCATCGACGTTCCACACGCGCGCGGTCCCGTCTCGCGCACCGGTGACCAACTGGCCGGTCTCCCGGCTCCAGTCGAGGGCGAACACCTCCCCGGTCTGCCGGGGCACGGCGATGTGGTCCAGCCCGGTCTCGGCGTTGGTGAGCCGGGTCTCGACGCCCTCGCTGCTCGAGGCGATCCACTGCCCGTCCGGGCTCCACGCCACGGCCACCGCCGTCTCCGTGTTGGGCTGGAAGCGCAGGACGACGTCGCCGGTCGCCACCTCCACGACCTCGACCTCCGAGCCGTTCGTGATCGCGAGCCGCGCACCGTCCGGACTGAAACTGGCGGGGTCGCCGAGGGGCCGGGTCCCCGCCCGGACCTCGAGGGTCGGCTCGCCCGTGGCGACGTCCAGGACCCGGATCCGGTTCTCGCCGACCCACGACGACGCCACCCGCGTGCCGTCCGGGCTGAAGGCGACACCCCACACCGGTCCGGCCTCCCCCTGGAACTCCGACTGGAGGTCCCCAGTCTCGGGATCCCACAACCGCAGCAGCCCGTCGTCCCCCGTGGTGGCCAGCACCGAGCCGTCCGGGCTGAACCCGACGTCGTTGATGTCGACGTCGTGGCCGGTGAAGCTCAGCACCGACTCCCCGGTCTCGGCATCGCGCAGGTCCAC
>DATFMD010000183.1:0-4662 GCA_035267125.1 Nitriliruptoraceae bacterium
GGCAATTGCAGGCGTTGCAGGCGGCCCATCCCGACTTCCAGACATCCCTCGTGCACGTCCTGACGGGCAACCTGCACGGGCGACTGGGCGAGTGGGACGCCGCGGATGCCGCCTACACCCGGGGTCTCGATGCCGATTTGCAGTCCCCCCGACCGCTGCTCGGACGGGGCGAGATCGAGTACCAGCAGGGACGCGGCGACGACTGTGCCCCGGATTCCCTCGGCAACCGGGAACTCGAGCACCTGGATCGATCCCTGGAGCACTTCGATGCAGTCGACGGCCTGGTGGGGCAGGATCGCCCCAGGGTCGCGATGATCGCGTCCTATGGACGGGCCCGCGTGGCGAGATGTCGCACCTTCGCCGGCGTCGCAGACGAGGAGCAGGCGGCCAGGCGTTCCTACCAGCAGGCCCTGTCGATCCAGGCCGAGCATCCGGACGTGGGCGTCGACGTCGCCGCCGAGGCGCATGCCGCGTTGGCCAACCTGGACCTGCGTGCAGCCTTGGACGCCGACGGTGCCACCGCCGTGGCGCTGTTCGAGTCGAGCCTCGACCACGCCGACGCAGCGGTGCGGGCCGGCGCCGCCAGCCGTGCCAGCGTGTCGCGGTTCATCCAGCAGCGCGCCATCGCGGCGTGGCACCTGGGGGATGGAGCGTCGGCCTGCCAGGACGTGGAGGTGGCGGCCCTGCAGGCACAGCAGGGAATCCAGGACGAATTGCGCCTGCAGCAACTGGAGGAGATCGCCGCGCTCGACACGTTGCTGGAGTGCGGGTGAACGCCCGCCCGGCCAGCGACGGTCGTCCGAGTATCACGCCTGCACGGGAACGCCTCCCGTCCCCCGATGTCCCCGGAGGAGAAACCGACATGGCCGGAGTTGATCGATCCATGGGCGTTGCAACGACGTCTGGCCGGCCACCGCGCGGCATGGCGAGGTCGCCGCGCCGCCTGGTGGGCATCGTGGCGATGGCCTGGTCACTGGCCGCGTGTGGGGCCTGTGGAGACCTGGGCGGACCGGTGGAGACGATGGCAGCATCCACGGTCCCTGACGTGAGCAGCGAGCCGACCGCCGGTCCCAGCACGCTGGCGGCGACGACCGCTGGCCCGACAACCGACGCACCGACCGACTCGGCACCGACCGATCCGGTGCCGACAGAGGTGGTTCCCACCGTTGCCACGGAGTCGGCCCAACCGGATGACGACACCAGCGACGATGGCGGGTTCGACTTCACCAACCTCGCCGGGACCACCGATGGCAACATCGGGGGCGGCGAGATCTTCGAGTGTGAGTTCCGAGAGGGGTACGACGGTCCGACCCCGGCCGTGGGCAAGGACCCCGGCTGGCTCGACTTCGCCCCCGGCTCGGTGCGCAGCATTTGCCTGGTCGGGTTCGCCTCCGGCTTCTTGGATGAGGCTGATGCCGTGGATGTCCAGGTCACGCTCGTCGATCCCGGCGGCACCACGTTCGGCGAGACGGTCGTTGCGGTCACCAGGGAGTTCGGCCACGTCCAATGGACGCTGGGACCGGACGTGGCGATCGGCGCATGGGAGGTGCGGGCGACCACGATCGGCGACCCTGGGTTCGACCCCATCGCAGCGCAGTCGTCGTTGGACGTCGTTGAACCCAGCGTGCCTGCCGTGTGGCTCGTCCCCGGCGGGCCGGTTGACGGACGTCACCAGTTCCTGGTCAGCGGGTGGCCGGTCGGCGCCCAGGTGGCCTTCGGGTTGTACTGGTATCCGCTTGATGGTGGGTTCGCGCCGGACGGCGGCCTGCCGTCCTTCGAACTCGTCGAGGAGGTGGCCACGATCACCTTCGGTGACAACCGAGCCGACGTCGTGACCGTTGCGATGTCGGGTCGAGACCCGGGCCGCTACTGCCTCGCCGGGCCCGGGTTGGAGTTTCCCTGTGCCGGACAGCCATACGACATGTTCGTCGTGCCCTGAGGGATCCGACGAACCAGTGGCGGCCACCTCGATGGAGGTGGCCGCCAGCGGGTGTCGTGCATGGCTACTGGTCGAGTCCCTCGAAGATGCCGTTGCCGAGGATCCGGAAGGTGTTCTCCGGGTGACCACGGAACGTGATGTCGAGGCCGACCAGCGTGACGTCGCCGTCACCGTTGTCGGTGGACACGACGACCGGCGCGCCGGCTGCGCCGCTCACCTCGTAGCCGGGCCAGTAGCCCGACACCAGGAAGTCGTCGGTGCCGAGCGTGGCATCGACGTCGACGTTCGGTCCGGTGCTGGTGAACCAGACCGGCGTGTTCACGAAGGCCACGTCCTGGTCGGCATAGCCGCCGACTGCGCCGCTGTCGGCGTAGTCGACATCGAGGATCGCGTTGCCGCCTTCGGCGTCGACCGCACCGTCCAGGATGCCGGCCGACAGCGCCAGGCCGATGCCGGTGTTGCGCAGACCGACGTAGTCCCCGCCGGCCGCGAAGAATGCTGCAAGGGAATCGCGACCAGACTGCTGCAGGCCGTTCCACGAACGGCTGTAGTTGACGAACACGTCGTAGTCCTCGACGACGCCAGCATCGACGTCGTCCGTTCCGACGGTGTCGTAGTCGAAGCCGAGTTGGTCGAGCGCGTGGCGCGTCCCCTCGTCTGCGAACACCGCGATCCGTTGGGGCTGCATGGCCACGCTGTCGGGCATCGCCGACAGCGCGGTGACGTCCAGACCCTGGCTCGACAGTGAGTTGGCGACCGACTTCTTGCCAGCCACGATGAACGTGCCCGGCTCGAAGTCGTTGCCGCTGTCGCTGAACGAATCGGGAGCCCGACTGATCGTGGCGCCGTCGGCGACCATCTGGTTGGCGACGCGGAAGGCCTGCAGGCTGGTCGGCTCGAAGGCCCAGGCCACGCCCTTGTTGCCGGTCACGCTGCCGCCTGCCTGGGTGGCATTGTTGACCGGTCGCGTGGCCACGTCGAGGTCGGCCTCGACCACGGTCCGGGTGGCGCCCCACAACAGCGGATGGCTCCACACGGCCGGTGGTGAGTAGAACGTGATGCCCTGCACGTCGGACAGGTTCTTGCCGTTCTCCAGGAAGGTGTTGGCCAGGCTTCGCTTGGCCTGGTCCATCCACACGACGTAGGTTCCCGCCGGGTAGGTGGTGCCGTCGACCGTGAAGGCCTGCGACGCAGCCTCGACCTCGACGTCGTTGAACAGCAGGAAGTCGACCAGTCGCTGCGCCTGCAACGGGCTGGACTGCAACGGCTCGTCGACCGGGATCACGTGCGCGGTCGGGAACGCCTGCACGACCAGTTCGTTGTACTGGTCGAACTGGGTCTCGTCGAGCAGCTCGTCGGGGATCGGCAGCTGCGGGATGTCCAGCACGCCGCGGCGGAACATCTCCGCTTGGTCGTGCAGCATCTCGTCCTTGTTCTCGACGATGTAGTTGAGCGCGCCCCACACGGCCGCCTCGTGGGCGTCGACGCCCAACTCGGCACGACTGGGGGTCTCGAGCGTGTGGCCGTAGGAGCCGTGGTACATCGAGTACATCGGCACGTACTGCCCACCCCAGTCGTCCCACCCGGATGGGAAGTCGCGGTAGGGGATCAGGGCCGGCAGGCCGAGACGGTCCATGAGCGAGTCCTCCATGGCGAAGGCGGTGCCCAGTGCCCACTTCAGGTACAGGTCGTACTCGTAGTTGGAGTTGTGCGGTGGCGTGGTCGGCTCGATCAGCATCGGGTTGACGAACCCGTGCAGGTCCAGGGTCGTCAAGGGGTGCCACTCGGTCAGGATCTCGACGATCGCGCGCGCCTCGGGCTGGGTCTGGGACAGCATGTCGCGGTTGATGTCGAACCCGTTGGCGTTCTGGCGGGTGCCCAACACACGCCCGTCGGGGTTGTGGACCACGTTGATGACCAGGATCATGTTGTCCAGGACCGCCTCGATCTCGGGCGAGTCGTCGAAGGCCAGTGTCTCGATCAGGCGCATCGCGGCGTCGGTGCCGGGGTACTCGTTGCCGTGGATGCTGCCGTTGATGAACACCGGGACCTTGTAGTCACCCAGGTCAGCGATCATCTCCTGGGCCTTCTCGGGGTCCTTGACCATCATGTTGCTGATGGCCTTGTACTGGCCCAGGCGTCCGCCGGCCTCGGGCGCCGAGACGGTCGCGACGAACAGGTCACGACCGCCGGCGGACTGGCCGCCGACCTCGACGCGAACCCGGTTGCTGGCCTGCTCGATCTCGCGCAGCCGCGGTCCGATCTCGGAGTAGAGCATCGAGTCGTAGAAGGGGGAGGGGTTCTCGGCCTCTGCCTCCACTTCCCACCATGGTCCGCCCGGATCGGCGACGACGGGCGCCGAGGTGAGGATCATCCCCGCCCCGGCAAGTCCAACGATTGCTGCAGTGAACCTGCGTGTCCTGTGACCCATGTGTGGCTCCTGTCGGCACGGTGTCGAAACCCCGAGCCTAGTTGCAACGATGTGTCGTCCATGGCCGTTGGGCTACGAGTTCGTCTCGCCGAGATGCAGTTCCTGCATTCTTGGTGGTTTCGATGCGTGAGGCATCGCCGTCTTCGTCGACGACGCTCCACCTGGTCGGTCGCCCGGGCTCGATCGCCCGCCCACGCGGTCTGGGATCAGGCAGCGGTGAGTGGGATGTCGACCTGGGTGAGCTGTTCGTCGACCGTCAGTTCGGTGGGGTCGTTGAGGTAGGTCTCGCGTG
>DATFMD010000184.1:0-6554 GCA_035267125.1 Nitriliruptoraceae bacterium
CCGAGGTCGTCGCCCGGTCCGACGAGCGCGGGTGTCGGCAGGGCCCGGATGGTGACGGTGTTCGGCTGCTGCTGAGCGTCCATGGAGTGTCTGCATCCTCCCACCGAGCACGGGGTCTCGATGGCTGCGCCCCTGTCGACCAGGGTGGGTGGGGGAGAGGCTAACGGGCGCCGGTCGGAAGGCCGATGCCCGGCGATCGCAGGGGCCAGGCGCAGCAGCGCCGACGGATTCGCGGCACGGTCTCCTAGGCTCCTGCGTGTCTCGACCCCTCGACTGCCCCGCCGACCAGGAGGACCTGCCGTGGCCCGGTCCAACCCGCCCGACGAAGGGCCCGACGAGGATGTCGCCCTGGCTGCCGTCGTGCGCCGACTCGGCACGATGGAACGACAGTTGGACCAGGTGGTGACGCGATTGGCGGCGCTGGAGTCCAGCATCGAGGACATGGCGACGTCACTCAACACGCACTTGCCCCGGGTGCAACGTGAAGCAGTGGCGACTTCGGCGATGGTGGACGCAGTGGCGGCCCAGGTGGCGGCCGACACGGATTCGATCACGCGCCGCCTCGACCGCCTCGACTCGCCGGGTGGCGCGTCTCCCGGTGGCGGCTTCTGGCGGTGGTTGCGGGGTGGTGACCAGGACTCGTCCGGCCAGGGCTGACAGTCTGGCGGACGACGGCCAGTGACCGTCCATGGCGCAGCCACCCACACGATCCCGGTCCGGATCGCGCGAAATCTCGCATTCGGCTTGACCTTTGTCGTGCCGTGCGCCAGAATGACGGTCGTGTAGTTTCACGTCTGGCATCCGCGGGACCCTGACCCGCGGGATGGCGGTCGCCGGCACTGCATGGGGGTGTGATGACCCCACGCTGACCAGCCCGGCCAGCGCGGTCACACCCACCACCCGCTGGAAGGACTCTGCGTGCTGCCGATGAGTGAGCTTGGCGCCAAGCTGGCATTCGACGACGACGATCAGGTGTGGATGCTCGAAGCACGCTGCCTCGACGCCGATCCAGAGGCCTTCTTCCCCGAGAAGGGTGGGTCCACGCGTGAGGCGAAGCGCATCTGCGGGATCTGTCCGGTCCAGTCGGAATGCCTCGACTATGCCTTGGCCAATGATCAACGATTCGGGATCTGGGGTGGGTTGAGCGAGCGGGAACGTCGCCGTCTCAAGCGCCTGCATCGAGCAGGATGACGGAGAGGGACCGTCGTGTCCCCATCGTGGCCTGTCCCATCGCCCCGATCGACCCCTGTCCGCGTGGTCACTGCCACGCCCGTGGCGACCTCGATGCGGGTGATAGCGTCATGTCGTCGCGCATTCGCGCATCGTGCTGTCGAAATCCATCTCCCGACGGTGGTCGAACCAGGCCGTGTCGGCCTGGACCCAGGATCCCGTCCCGGCCGAGGGTGTGACCCACCACCGGGCCAGCGATCCACGTCGGGGATTCGCCGCACCTGCCACCCGAATCGTGGCGCGCATCGATCCAGCCCCCCTGCGAGTGCCCGCACTGCCCGCTCCTCCCGCTGCCCGCCGGACACCACGTGACCCAGTTCGACTCAACGATTGCTGCCGTCGTCGTCGCGACCGACGGTCGTGACTGGGTGCCTGAACTCCTGTCCAGCCTGGGAGCCCAGACGCGACCGCTCGACGCACTCGTGGCGGTTGACAACCATTCCCGGGACGGCACGCGCGACCTGCTGGTTCGGACCCTCGGCCCCGACCGTGTGCTGCCGTCGTCCCGGGACATGGGCTTCCCGGCTGCGGCGAACATGGGCGCCGCAGCCGTTCCCGACGCCGACTACCTGCTGATCCTGCACGACGACGTCGTGCTGGAACCGGACACCGTCGAGCGGCTCGCCGAGGCGCTGGACGCCGATCCGCGCCTGGGCGTCACCGGACCGAAGGTCGTCGACTACGACAATCCACGGATCATCCAGTCCATGGGGATCAGCCTGGACCGTTTCGGACAGGTCCACGACGATGTCCGGGACGCCGAACTCGACCAGGGCCAGGGGCTGCACGGGTCACGGCACCTGGCCGTCACCAGCGCCGCCATGATGGTGCGCAACGACGTGTTCCAGGCCCTCGGGGGATTCGACCCGCGTTTCGAGATGTACCGAGACGACCTCGACCTGTGTTGGCGCGTCTGGTTGGGCGGCTGGGACGTGGCGGTCGTGCCCGACACCCGAGTGCGGCATCGTCGCGCTGGCTCCAGTGATCGCCGCGACGACCGTTCCGCGTTCACCGGGCCCCACTACTTCCGCGAGCGCAACACGCTGGCGGCCATCATCAAGAACGTCACTGGACCGCGGATCATGGCGGCGGTCGTGGGATTCGTCGTCGCCGCCTTCGTGCGCTCCGTCTGGTACGCCGCGACCCGTCGGTTCCAGGAGGCGTGGCAGACCATCCAGGCCTGGGGCTGGAACGTGACCCACCTGCCGGGCACGCTGCGACGTCGGGCCCAGGTGCGGCGTCACCAGCGCCGCACCACCGCCCAGATCGAGCACCTGTTCGCCAAGGTCGGGCCCCAGGTTCGCCACATGTTCAGCATCCTCGGCGACTGGGTGGTCGGGACCGACGACAGCCCGGTGGCACCAGTGCCCGACGGTGCGTCGCTGCCCCCGTTGCAACGCGCGGGCAGCCTGATCCGGCGCCGCCCCATGCGCATCACCGGGATTGCCCTGGTGGTCGTGGGGTTGTTCCTGGCCATCCCGCTCATGTTCCCCGGCGTGTTCCGGTTGGGCCAGTTCGCGCCCTTCCCCGCATCCGGGACGACCGCCATCCGGGACTTCCTGTCATCGTGGCACGACGTCGACGCCACCGGCACGGCCGGCGCCCCGTCTCCGGCCCAGCCCATGCTGGGTGGGATCCAGGTGCTGCTGCTCAACAGCGAGTGGTTGGTGGGACGCGTGCTGCTGTTCGGTCTGCCGCTGCTGGCGTGGGTGCTGGCACAGGCCGCCCTGGTCCCCGTGATCCCGACGCGAGGTCCGCGGGTCGCCGGTGCCACGGTCTACATCCTGTCACCGGCGGCCATCGCGGCCATGCGGACGGGACGCATCGGCGTGCTCGTGACCCTGGCGATGCTGCCGCTGGTGGGCATGGGACTGATGGCTGCCACCTCCCGAACACGACCGTTGGATGCCGCCTGGCGGGGAACGGCGCTGGCCGTGCTCGCCGGGGCCACGATGGTGGCCTTCGATTCCGTGATGATCGCGCCGTTGGCGACGGCCGTGGTCGTGCTGGCGATCGTCGCCGGAGTTCGACGTGACACGGCCGCCGGCAGGACGCGCGCGTTGACCCGGCTCGCAACCATCGCGCTGGGCGTGCCGGCGCTGCTGTATCCCTGGATCGGAACGCTCGTGTCGGCGCCGCCCGTGCCGGATCCCACGAGCCTCATGCCCGTCGACGAGGCCTCGTCGCCGATGTGGCAGTGGCTGCTGTTCGCCCCCGACCAGGTCGGCTTCCCGGGGCTGGTCGCCGGCGTGGGCGTGGTCGTGGCAGGGTTGCTGGGCCTTGCGCTGGCAAGTCGGCGCCAGCCACGAACGGCGCTGGTGCTGTCGGTGGGCTTCATCGTCGTCTCGGTGGGAGCGGCACTGCTGGACTGGATGGGGGACAGCGCGCCCATGTGGGCCGGGACGGCCAGCCTCGGCGCCGCCGCACTGCTGGCCATCCTGATGGCGACGGGCCTGCGCTGGGTGACCGCGGTGATGCACGGCCACAGCTTCGGATGGCGCCAGTCGGCTGCCGTGCTCGCCCTGGGGGCCGTCGTTGCCGGCATGGCAGCCACCGCCATCGACATCGGCCGTGACGGCTGGGCATTTGGTCGCGGGGATCCGCCCCTGCCACTCTTCCTCGTGTCCGAGGACGATGACGACGTCGCCGACACCGGCAGCCTGATCCTGACCCTCGCGGCCAGCGACGACGTCGTGGACTGGGAATTGACGTCCACGACGGGCGACACCATGGCCTCCTACGGCGTGCCGGAGTCGCCAGGGACCACCGTGACCGTGGACACGATCGTCGCCCAGGTCGTCGGGCAGGCCGACCCCGCTGCCAGTGGCCGCCTGGGGCTGTTGAACGTGCAGTACGTGTGGGTGCCGGAAGCTGGGCTGACCGAGGACCTGCGGGCAGGACTGGACCGCCAGTTCGACCTGCGATCGGAGCCGGTCAACAGTGGCCTGGTCTACCGCCTGGTCAACCACGCCCCGGTCGTCAGCATGGTGCCGGCCGACCGCATCAGCGAGATCGCGGCCACCGCCAGCCTGCCGCCCACCCTGGAGGTGACGCCGTTGCAGTCCGATGGTGCGTCCTCGTGGACGGCCGCACCGGCAGACACCGACCGCGTCGCGCTGGTCGGGGCTGCGGAGAACGGTCCCTGGAGTGCCGAGGTCGACGGGGTCGACGTGGCTGCGACGGCCGACAACGGCCTGGTGTGGTTCGACGTGCCCGCCGGCAGTGAGGTGGTCGTGCAGGCCGGCAACCAGTCCGCCCGCACGACCCAGTTGATCGTCGAACTCGTCGCCCTGGCCTTCATCGTGTCCATCCTGCTGCGCCCGCCGGGGTCCTCCTCGGCGACATCGCTGCGGCGGGTCGGAACCGAACGGCCGACCCAACCGGAGGGGAGCCGCGCATGACCTCCCAACTGCGACCCACCGTCATCATCGTCGCCGTCGTCGTGCTGGCGCTTGCCGTGGCCCTGTTGGTGTCACAGCCGGCCGCGGCCCCGGTCGGCCAGGACGAACCGGTCGACGAGGCCGCCCAGGTCGTCGTCGAGGCCGAAGCAGGCCCGTGGTACTGCCCCGCAGAGGATGGTGACGCCGACGACGGGGACACCCGCGTCGTCGCGGTGCGCCCAGCCGTCGACACGCGGCCCGCACGCTTCACGACTCGCGACATCGGGGCGACGGGTGTCACCCAGATCGGTGAGGTGTTCCCCGGTGCGGGCCAGCAGGTCACCGGTCCCGAATCGTCCCTGGAGGTGCGGTGGACGGATCGTCCCGTCACCGTGAGCCGTTTGACGACCGTGTCGGCCGAGCCGGCTGGTGTGCTGGCGCGCCCGTGCGTGTCCCGGGTCGCCGCGTCGTGGACACTGCCGGGGTTGACGACGGCAGCGGGCAGTTCCGTCACCCTGCGATTGACCAATCCGCTGAGCCAGGAGGCGGCCGTGGCCGTCGAGGGGCTGACCCCACAGGGTCGCGAGGCGCCCATCGTGTTGCAGAACATCGCGGTGCCGGCGGGCGAGACGGTCGAGGTCGACGTCAACGAATTCCTGCCGCAACAGCCCGACCTCGCCATGTTCGTGGTCGCCCGGTCCGGGCGTGTCGTCGTCGACGCAGTGCTCGAGAGCCAGCCGACGGTGAGTGGCGTGTCGGGGCGCAGTCCGCTCGTCGCGACCGCCCAGACCCAGACACGCTGGTTCCTGCCGTGGGTCGCCACGCCGGGCCGTGCCGATGGTCGTGGGACCGGCCCGGTCGGGGACCAGTTGGGCGGGATTGCGCCGACTGCGGGTCCCACGGACGCTGCGACCGAAACCGCCGAGCCGACCGCGACGGAGGAGCCGACCGCGACGGCCGAGCCGACCGCCACCCCGTCACCGACCGCCCAGTCCACCGAGGCGACGGACGAATCGACCGGGGATGCCACCGAATCGCCAGACGACATCCTCGACGTCGTGGTGGAGGGTGAGGCCGAACCCGCGTCATGGATCTGGCTCGCCAACCCCAACGAGGAACCGGCCAGCGTCGAACTGTCGTGGCTGACTGCGCAGGGTCGGATGCCCGCCTCCATCCTCGGGACCATCGAGGTGGGTGCCGGGGCCGTGCGGCGACTGTCGCTCAACGACGTCCTGCCGGCCGTGGAGGGTGATGTCGGCGTCGACGTGCAGGTCACCAACGACGTGCCGATCGCCGTGGCCGGCGGCAGCGTCGTGGTCGACGGGGACGGCGCCGAGCGTTCCGGCATCGGGGTGCTGAACGCGGTCGCCCTGGACGACGACGTGGTGAGCATGACCACGGTGTCCGCCCAGGGCCGCGAGCAGTGGCTCACACTGGCCAATCCGTTCGGTGTTCGTGCCGTCGTCGACCTGCGCGTGTGGAACGGCGCGACGTCGCAGGCACCCGAGGCGCTGCGCGGCCTGGAGCTCGGACCCGGCGAGACCGTGTCGCTGGACGTGGGCGAGTGGGCCACGGGCAGCGGCGAGTTCACCGTGTTCTCGATGGCCAGCGAGGGCAGCGTCACGGGCGCGATCAGGGGCCTGGCACCCAGCGGGCCGATGTCGTTCTCGACCACCGCCGGCGTGCCGCTGGCAATCTGGCGTGCCAATGAATCACTGGTCGGTGTCGTCGGTCGGCCCGGCATGGTGAACCGGATGGGGACCGACCTGGGCATGCCGACGGAGGTGGGGACACCGACGCCGACGCCGGCCCCAGTGGTCCCTGCCGACGGCGGTGACCTGCCCACCGGTGTTCCCTCGGCGACCGAGTCACCGGGGGCCACGCCCAGTGTGGCGCCGTCGGATGGCGAAGGGCAGTCGAGCGGGGCCACGCCCACGGACGGCA
>DATFMD010000185.1:0-3942 GCA_035267125.1 Nitriliruptoraceae bacterium
CCGCGTCGGACCCGGCAGCGACCACCGCGGTGACCAGCGCGTCCACGGCGGCGTCGTCCAGGGTGGGGCCGGGCTCGTTGATCTTGGTGGTCGTGCCATCGGGCTCGCTGAGGGTGAGGTTGGTGCGCACGGGGTCGCTGATCGCGACGGCTCGGTGCGGCTGGCCGCGGCGGACCAGCGCCTCCAGGTAGGCGTCGTCGGCGGCGACCGGGAGGACGGCGAGGGACTCGACGCCACCGTTGCCGATCGCTCGGGCGACGTTGACGCCCTTGCCGGCCGGCTCGACCGTCGCGGCGGGAACGCGTTGCACCGCACCGCGATCCAGACGAGCGGGCAGTGCGACCGTGCGGTCGTTGCTGGGGTTCGCGGTCAGCGTCACGATCATGCCAACACCACCTTGATGCCAGTTGCCTCGAGCGCTGCGACGCGGGCCGGGTTGGCGTCCTTGTCGGTGACCAGGATGTCGAGGTGCTCGGGTCGAACGAACTGGTGGAGGTGCTCCCGCCCGAGTTTCGTGGCGTCCGCCAACACCACGACCTGGTGGGCAGCAGCGGCCATGGCGGACTTGACGGCGGCTTCGTCGGGATCCGGCGTCGACGCACCGAAGTCCGCGGTCAGCCCATTCGTGCCCAGGAACGCCACGTCGACCCGCAGCGTGGCCAGGTGTGCGACGGCTTCCGGCCCGACGACGGCATGCGTCGTCCCGCGCACTCGGCCCCCCACGACGGTCAGGCTGATGCGGTCGCGCTGGGTGAGCCGCATCGCGATCGGGACGCTGTTGGTGACGACGGTCAGGTCATCATCGGGCTGGTGACCGTCCAGGAGGCGACTCGTCGTCGTGCCCGAGTCGAGCACGATGCTGCCGCCGGCAGGCAACAGGTCGGTGGCGCGAGCGGCGATGCGATCCTTCTGGCCCGCCTGGTGGTACTGGCGCGCATGGACGTCGGTCTCGAGCACCGTGATGGCCGTGGCGGGAACTGCGCCCCCGTGGACGCGCCGGACACTGCCGAACTCCTCGAGTCGGTCCAGGTCCCGACGCACGGTCTCGGGAGTGACGTCGAAGCGATCGGCGAGCTCGGTGACGGCGGCACGGCCATGCCGGGCCACCCAGTCGGCGATCGCCTGCTGGCGCTCCTCGGCATACATCCCGTGTCGTCCCTTCCCACGCGGACCGATCTTTGATTCGATCCGTTCTGGATGACACTATGCCCGTTTGAGTTTGCTATGTCAAGGGTCTTTTCAAAACAAAGACAAACAGATAGAGGCGAAACCCGTGGGATGGGCTCCGAGCCCGATGCCAGCCACGGCGCACTCAGCTGTCGAGGACGACCATGTCCTGGAGCCGCTCGACCAACCCGCGATCGCCCAGAAACACCGGGGTGCGCTCGTGGATCGACGTCGGGACCACGTCCAGGAGGGGCCCGGTGCCGTCGGAGCCCAGGCCGCCCGCCTGTTCCGCCAGGAAGGCCAGGGGCGCTCCCTCGTACACCATCCGCAACTTCCCGTGCGGCAACCCCGTCTCGGCGGGATAGCCGTAGATGCCGCCGTGCAGCAGGTTGCGGTGGAAGTCGGCCACGGCCGAGCCGATGTAGCGCTGGGACAACTGCGGCGTGTCCGGGCGCTCCAGCCACGCCACGAAGTCCCCGACGCCCCGGTCCCACAGGGGCGACGACGCGTGGTTGAAGCTGTAGTAGGCGGGCGTGTCGGGATGGCGCATGTCCTGCCATGTCAGGACGAATTCGCCCACCTCGGGGTCGAGGGTGAAGCCATGCACACCATGCCCGACGCTGAGCACCAGGATCGTCGACGTGCCGTAGAGCAGGTAGCCCGCCGCGACGAGATCGCGTCCGGCCCGCAACCAGTCGCGCTCGTCGGGCGTCGCCGGCGACGCCGTCACGCGGTGGTAGATCCCGAAGATGGTCCCGATGCTGACGTTGGAGTCGATGTTGGACGACCCGTCGAGCGGATCGTGCACGACGACGTAGTCGCCGGTGCCGGACACCGTCACCTCGGCCCGCTCCTCCGACACGATGGCACAGACCCGGCCACCGCGCTGCAGCAGCGACGTCACGACCTCGTCGGCATACAGGTCGAGCGACTTCTGTTCCTCCCCCTGGGGATTGATGACGCCTGACGCGCCCATCAGTTCCGTCAGCCCGGCACGACGCGTGCGGTGCGCGATCAGCTTGCCAGCCAGGGCGAGGTCGTACAGCAGTCCCGTGAGCGTGCCGCTCGACTCGACTGGCTCGTGGTCGGTGAGGAACTGCTCGATGGTGACGAGTTCGCCCGCGGCCACGGCTCCGACCGGCGGGCCGGGGGGGTCTGGATCAAGTGCGCCCATGGTGGCTTCCCAAACGTCGCTGACGGCCTGGCCCCACGCGGTCGATGCCCGGCTGGCGCGTCGGAACTCTCCGTCACCCTAATCGGTCGTGCACCCGTGCGGCCTCGGCAGCGGCATCGGGTTCGACGAGGAACGTGCCTCAACGACACCGCGCCGGTCCGCGACGCCACGCGGGAGCGCGTCGAGCGGGCGATGAGGGAGCTCGGGTACCGACCGAACGTGGCAGCACAGGTCCTTGCCTCGGGCCGATCCCAGGTCCTGGGAGTCGTTGCATTCAACAGCACGCTCTTCGGGCCTGCGTCGACACTGTTCGGCATCGAGGAGGCGGCCCGTGAGGCTGGCTACTTCGTCAGTGTGGACAGCCTGCGGACCCTGGACACGTCGTCGGTCATCGCCGCCGTCGAGCGGCTGCGGGGCCAGTCGGTGGATGGCGTGGTGATCATGGCCCCGACCTCGACCGCCACCCGGGCACTGCACGAGTTGCCTGACGACATCCCGATCATGGCCGTCCAGGGAGGCGGTGACGGCGTGGTGCCGTCCGTCATCATCGACCAGGCAGCCGGAGCGGCACGGGCCACGCGCCACCTGCTGGAACTGGGCCACGAGACGGTGGTGCACGTGTCGGGGCCGCCCGCGTGGATCGAGGCGGGCCAGCGAGCAGACGCGTGGCGGCAGGTCCTGCGCGAGGCCGACCGGGAAGTCACGCCGGTCCTGGAGGGTGACTGGAGTGCCCGGGCGGGCTACGACCTCGGCAAGGATCTCGTCGGGCGTCGCGACGTGACGGCGATCTTCGCTGCGAATGACCACATCGCGCTCGGCCTGTACCGAGCTGCGAGCGAGGCTGGCCTCCGCGTCCCCGATGACCTCAGCATCGTCGGCTTCGACGACGTCCCCGAAGCCGCATACTTCGCGCCGCCGCTCACCACGGTGCACCAGGACTTCGCCGCCGTCGGCTCGCTCAGCCTCGCGGGACTCGTCGAACAGATCGAGGGCCATCCGTGGGAGGCGGCGTCCATCACGGTGGACCCCGACCTGGTGGTGCGAGGCAGCACCGGACCGCCCCCCGGGTGACCACGAGCACTGGGCCCTCGTGACCTCAACGTGGGTCGCGCCCGTAGACGACGTCGTTCCACCGCAGCTCGCGCTCGAGCTGCCCAAGCTCAGTGGACTCGTCGATGGTGACGAGTTCCACGCCGGCGAGTCGGGCGAGGTCGGTGATCTCGTGGAGGCCGATCGCCGTGGAGTGCGCAGAATGGTGTGAGCCGCCGGCCAGGATCCAGCCCTCGGCAGACGTGGCGAGGTCGGGTCGTGCCCGCCACAGCGTCCGTACGACCGGCAGGTTCGGCATGGGCTCGGGAGGCTCGACGACGTCGACGACACATGCGGTCATCCGGAAGCGATCACCGAGATCGACCACGGACGTGTTGACAGCGGTGCCGGGCGCGGCGTCGAACACCAGCCGGACCGGATCCTCGGCGCCGCCGATCGCGAGCTCGTGGACCTCACACCGAGGGGTTCCGGCTGCGATCGTCGGGCAGACCTCGAGCATGTGGGCGCCGAGCGCGAACTCACCGGCAGGGTCGAGGTGGTAGGTGTAGTCC
>DATFMD010000186.1:0-2243 GCA_035267125.1 Nitriliruptoraceae bacterium
GCCCCGGGCTGGGCCGGCGGCACCCATGTGGGCCGTGCCGGGTCGCTGTCGGGCGTGGCGTCGTGGACGGCGTCGCCGTCCCCGGCCGTGGTGTCAGTGGAGGCGCCGGGGTCGCCGGGCTGCTGCTGGGTCGCTGCCAGTTGATCCTGCAGCACCGTTCTCAGGTCATCACGCAGGTCGTCCCTCAGCATGTGCGAGCGTGGCGCCATGGCGAATCCGGGATCCCGCCGGGCCCGGTCACCCACGCCACCCGAGACGAACCCATGGCCCTGCAGCTCATGACCCATGCGGTCACGCTTGGTGGCCAGGTACGTGGCATTGCCGCTGCCGGGTGCGATCTCGATCGGGACGCGTTCGACCACGTGGAGTCCGAAGCCCTCCAACCCTGCACGCTTGGCCGGATTGTTGGTCAGCAGGCGCAGTTCGTGCAACCCGAGATCGGCCAGGATCGATGCGCCGACACCGTAGTCGCGGGCATCTGCGGGCAGCCCCAGGGCCAGGTTCGCGTCCACCGTGTCGGCGCCCTCGTCCTGCAGGCGGTAGGCATGCAGCTTGTTGAGCAGCCCGATGCCGCGACCTTCGTGACCACGCAGGTACACGATGATGCCGCTGCCCTCGCGTTGGATCTGTTCCATGGCCACGTCGAGCTGGGCTCCGCAGTCGCACCGCAGCGATCGGAACACGTCACCGGTGAGGCATTCCGAGTGCATCCGTACCAACGTCGGCGTGGTCGCGTCGATGTCGCCGTGCACCGCTGCCACGTGCTCGGTGCCGTCGAGGGTGTTGCGGTAGCCAACCAGGTCCCAGGTGCCGTAGGCCGTCGGCAGTGGCACCTCGACGACGCGCTCGACCAGGCTGTCGCGCCGACGTCGATGGGACACGAGATCGGCGATGGAGACCACCAACAGCCCGTGCTCGGCCGCGAACACCTCGAGGTCGGGCAGACGGGCCATCGACCCGTCGTCGTTGACCACCTCACAGATCAGCGCCGCCGGTCGTCGCCCCGCGAGCCGTGCAAGGTCCACCGATGCCTCCGTGTGGCCGGGCCGGCGCAGCACGCCACCGTCGGCGTAGCGCAGGGGGAAGACGTGGCCGGGCCGTGAGAAGTCGCCGGCCTCGCTGTCCGGATCCGCCAGGGCGGCAATGGTGCGGGCCCGGTCGGCAGCGCTGATGCCGGTCGTGGTCCCCCCGACGGCATCCACCGAGATGGTGTAGGCGGTGCCCTTGGGATCCTCGTTGACAGCCACCATCATGGGCAGCTCGAGCCGGTCGAGGTCCTCGCCCAGCATCGGGGCGCAGATCACCCCGGAACTGTGACGGATGATGAAGCCAAGGGCCTCTGGGGTGGCGGCGTCCGCGGCCATCACCAGGTCCCCTTCGTTCTCGCGGTCCTCGTCGTCGACGACCAGGACCATGCCTCCCCGACGGATGACGTCGATCGCCTCTTCGATGGCTGCCAGGCTCATTGGGTCCTCCCGGGGGGTGAGGTCGAGGTGGGCGCGGTCGCGCGGTCGGCCAGGTTCACGGCGACGAGTCGCTCGACGTACTTGCCCACGACGTCGGATTCGAGGTTGACCTTCGCCCCGACCGTGAGCGAGCCGAACGTCGTCTGTTCGAGCGTGTGTGGGATGAGTGCGACCCGGAAGGTGGCAGTGCGGTCGGGGTGGTCGGTGACGTCGACGACGGTCAGGCTCACCCCTGCCATGGTGATGGACCCCTTCGCCACCAGGTACCGGGCAATCGCCGCGGGTGCCCGGACCGCCACCCATGTCGTGCCCGGGTCGGCGGTGACCGCCACCACCTCGCCGACACCGTCGACGTGTCCCTGGACGACATGGCCACCGAACCGTCCGTCGGCAGGCATTGCGCGTTCGAGGTTGACGTCCGCCCCGACCGCAAGTCCGCCGAGTGCCGTCGCCGCCAGGGTCTCGGCCATGAGGTCGGCCACGAAACCCTCAGGGGTGATGCGGGCAACGGTCAGGCAGCAGCCGTCCACGGCGATGGACTCGCCCAACCGGATGCCGTCGGTGACCGTGTCGGCGGTGATGGCAAGTTCGGCATGGCCACTGTCGGCTGCGACCTCGATGGCGCGGACGCGGCCGACCTCTTCGATGATGCCAGTGAACATCTTCAGTCCTGTCAGGCGGAGGATGTGGCGGTGGTGGCGGTGGTGGTGGTGGCGTCCCACGGCGATGCGACGGACGTCGGGGGCGCGAACTCCCACTCGACGTCGGCGCCCAGGG
>DATFMD010000187.1:0-11086 GCA_035267125.1 Nitriliruptoraceae bacterium
CACCCCCTCCACCCTCCCCTCCACCCCGATCCCAAGCGAGGCAGTCGTGTCAGCATCCTCCCACCCCGTCGACCTCGACGACGCCGTTTCCGTGATCCGCGGATTCGCCATGGACGCACCCCGCGCGGCGAACTCGGGCCACCAGGGCACCGCCATGGCACTGGCACCGTTGGCGCACGTCCTGTACAGCAGAGTCATGAAGCACGACCCCAACGACCCGGAATGGGTGGATCGCGACCGCTTCGTCCTGTCGGCCGGGCACGCGTCGATCCTGCAGTACTCGATGCTCTACCTCACCGGGTATGGACTGGAACTCGACGACCTTCGTGACTTCCGCCAGTGGGAGTCGTCCACGCCCGGGCACCCCGAGGCCGGCCACACCGTCGGCGTCGAGGTCACGACCGGACCGTTGGGCCAGGGCCTGGCCAACGCGGTCGGCATGGCCATCGCGGAACGGCACCTGCGGGCGCGGTTCGGCGCCGACGCCATCGACCACCACATCTGGGCGATCGCCGGTGACGGCTGCATGATGGAGGGAGTCAGCCACGAGGCCGGTGGGTTGGCGGGCAACCTCGCGTTGGGCAACCTCACCGTCGTGTTCGACAGCAACCACATCACCATCGACGGGGACACCTCGCTGGCCACCCGTGAGGACGTCGGGGCACGGTTCGCCGCCTACGGCTGGGACGTCGTCGAGCTGGGTGACATCGGGGACGACGCCGACGCGCTGGAAGCAGCGCTGCGGGCCTCCCGGGAGGTCACCGACAAGCCATCGCTGTTGGTGCTTCGGACCCACATCGGCACCCCGTCGCCCGACCACACCGACGACCACTCCGCCCATGGGCTGGCCTTCGACCACGACGACATCACGCGCACGAAGGAGGTCATGGGGATCCCGGACGAACCGTTCTGGGCCCCCGAGGACCTGGTCGCCGCCTACCGGTCCCACGCTGCCGAGCGTGGCGCCGAGGCCCGCGCCGAGTGGACCGAGCGCACCGCCGAGATCGTCACCGACCCGGCCTGGATCGCCGCCTGGGACCAGACCGGCCTGGACGGCTGGGAGGATGCACTGCCCACGTGGGAGGTCGGCGAGGAGTTGGCCACGCGGCAGGCCATCCAGAAGGTGCTGGACGCGACCGTCGACCTGGTCCCGACGATGCTGTCGGGATCGGCCGACCTGACCGGTTCCACCGGCACCGGACTGGAAGGTGCCGGCATCCACACGGCCGACAACCCGGATGGTCGCCAGTTCCACTTCGGCATCCGCGAGCACGGCATGGGATCTGCCCTGGTCGGCATGGCCCGCCACGGCGGCGTCGTGCCCCTGGGCGGAACCTTCTTCACCTTCCTGGACTACATGCGGCCACCAGTGCGCCTGGCATCGATGTCCAACGCCAAGTGCGTGTTCGTCTGGACGCACGACTCGGTCGGCGTGGGCGAGGACGGCCCCACCCACCAACCCGTCGAGCACCTGTCCAGCCTGCGGGGCATGCCGGGACTGCAGGTGATCCGTCCGGCCGATGCCAACGAGGTCGCCGAGGCCTTCCGGATCGCGCTCGGCACCGACGGACCGACCGCACTGGTGCTGACACGCCAGGGCGTCACCGTGACGACCGACGGGTCTGCCGTCCAGACCGGTGCCGGCGTCGTGCGCGACACCGATGGTCCCGCCGACGTCGTGCTGCTGGGCACCGGGTCGGAGGTGTCGCTGTGCGTGGAGGCTGCCGAGGTGCTGGCCGCCGACGACATCGCCGCGCGGGTCGTGTCGATGCCGTCGTGGGACCGCTTCGCGGCGCAGTCCAACGAGGTCCAGCGCGCGGTGTTGCCCGACGACGTGCCGGTGCTGTCGGTCGAGGCGGCGGCCACCTTCGGGTGGGCGGCATGGGCCGACGACTCGATCGGGATCGACCGCTTCGGCGAGTCGGCACCGGGGGCCGAGGCCCTGGAGCGTCTCGGGATCAACGTCGACAACGTCGTGGCCCACGCCCGCGACCTCATCGCCTGACGCCGACGAGTCGTGCTGTGGGAACGTCCTCCGCGCGCTGCCACGCTGTCACTGCGGTGGCGACGCCTGGAGGTGCTGCGTGGCGGACCCTCTCATCTGCGACCGTTCCTCGAACTCGAAGGTCGAGCCACGGTCGAGGGAGCATGGGCAGGTCGCGGACCGGCCTCGGCGAAGGTGGCGAGATCGGCTGCGGATACCGGAGGGTGGGGACACCGCAGATTCCGTCGAGAGTTGGCAGCTCTCGAATCAGTGCCGATGCGTGGGAGGCGTCCGGCGTTCATGGACGGTTCCTCCACCGGTGCGGTCAGCGTCGGGCTTTCGTGCGGCGGGCCGGTGTGCCCCCATGGTTGCGCTGAGTCGGGCGCCGAGCATGGCACCCGCGGTCAGAGTCGACACAGGCAGTGCGATGATGGTGGCCCAGACCATGGACAGTCGTTCCCATGGGAACACCCGTACGCCCAGGGCAACCGCCAGAGCGGAACCCGCGAGGAAACCGAACGCGGCGGCGAGCCCGGTCCAGGAGCCGATGGCCGCGGCGTCGTGGTCCACTCCGAGACGTTTCGCCAGGCGCCAGGTCGACACCGCGGCGACCACGCCGACCTCTGCCATGAACACGATCGTGAAGTACCCGTGGACGTCCATGGGCATCCAGGCTGGCAGGTCGTCGAGCAACAACTGGGTCAGGTCGGTCGGGGCGGCGGTCACGACCACCATGCCGCCGAAGGCCAGCGCGCCGGTCCGGGCTGCCGGTGCGAAGGGCGCGCGGAAGATCCAGGCGAGCGCAGCTCCCCACGCTGCTCCGCCGACGAACGGCGGGGCGAGCACGGTCACCAACCCCAGGACGACGAACCACGCCGTCAACGGTCGCCCGGCCCCACCGCCCGGCGTCGCGAACCCCATCTGGGACAGGCCCAGGCCCGCTGCCAGGAACAGCAACGACGTCGCTCCACCGATCGTCAGGGTGGTCGCGATGGCGGTGGCGATGATGCGACGCGTGGCCGAGTCGTGCAGACCGGGCTGCCCGGACATGGTGGGGACGGCTCGTTCCCCGGTCCTCACCGGTCCGCTGCCCGCGAAGGGCTCGCCATGCGCGATGAGGGGCGCCGCTTCGCGGTTGCCGAGCCCAGCGGCTGGTTCAAGCCAGCCCGCGCGGCCACCGTCTCCGCGGACGCCCTCTCTGGGGGCGCCGTCCCCGGGGGCGGCGTCGCCCGGGGCTGCTGACCCATCGGGAGCGAGCAGACCAGGGACAGCCAGGCCAAGAGCACCACGAGGTGGACGCCTCCGAAGACGCCCGAAGGAGTCACGCCACTGCCCGCCAGGTAGAACTGGAAGAGCATGGTTGCGGTCACGCCCAGGGCCGCGAGCCCCGCGAGGACTCGCCGCCATGCCGGGCCGCGTGCCGAGATCGCGAACGCGCCACACAGGCCGATCAACACCACGCTGATCGCCCCCCAACCCTCGCCCGTGTCGACCAAGGTCCCGATGAAGTCCTCGGCGACGACGGCTGGGCCCACGATCAGCAACAGCGGCGACCACACGACCAGCGGGACCCGGCGCATCGAATCCCGGCGTCGCTGCCAGTCCACCCCGATCAGCGCCCCCACGACTGCAGCCGGCAGCAGCGTGGCCAGGAACGTTCCTGACCACGTGTAGCCGGGCCAGTCTCCGAACTCCATGGCGAGGTGGGACATCCACGCTCGCAGTGACGTTGCCCACGCGAGCCCGATGGCGGCGCCGATCCCGGCAGCACGTACGAGATCCCGGCTCATCGACCATCCCGACGCGACATCCTGTCCACGGCTCCCATCATCTGTCGCGTGCGTGGTCATGACGTACCCCCGTCGAGGTCGGAGTCGCGCAGATGCACCGTGCCCGCGGCGCCGTCCACCGTGACCATCTGTCCCTGCGAGACCCGAGTGGAGATGTCGCCCAGGCCCAGAACCGCGGGGACACCGTGTTCGCGGGCCATGATGGCGGTGTGGGACAGGGCTCCGCCGGTGTCGGACAGCAGGGCGGCCACGGTCGGGAAGACCACCGACCACGTCGGAGAGGCGGTGCGGCACACGAGGACGTCGCCCGGCCGGAGTCCGGCGAGGTCGGCTGGCCCGGTCACCAGGCGAACCGGGCCCGTGGCGCGTCCGGTGGCAGCCGCCACGCCCGTGAGGGCCGTCCCCGTCGTCGGCGTGACCTGGCCCTGGGCGGCAGAACGGAGCGCGGCACGATGCACCAGTCGTGCCTGCGGCGGCAACAGTTCGATCGGGGGCGGCTCGGATGGGGGGCCTCCCAGCGACACTGGTGGTGGGTTCGCGATTGCGTGGGCGCGTTGTCGTCGTGCCTCGGCGCCCGACGCACGCAGGTCTGTCTCGCACAGCAGCGCCTCGCGCACTGTCGGGACCGCCAGGTTGAACACGTCGTCGGGTCGGTCGAGCTGATCGCGTCGGACCAGCCGGGCACCGAACTCCAGGGCGAGGTAGCGCAGCAGTGCAAGCTGCACCGACGTCGTCTCCCACACCCGATCCTCGCGGATTGGGTAGGCGGTGCGTGCGCGCCGCAGGGCTCGGTCGAAGTCGGCGACCGCGTCGTCGCCAGTGTCCGCAAGCAGATCGCGGGCGCGCTGCTCGGCGATCTGGCGACGGCGGTCGACCTCTTGACGACGCGTCGCCCCGTCATGATCGGGCCCGAGCCTGCGAGCGACCTGGGCCAGCAGCAGCTCGGGACGCTCGGCGAGGGTGGGCTCGACCACGTCGTACGTCGGGGCGCGGTGACCGATCCGGCGGACGACGGCGTCGAAGGCGGTCGCGAACCCCTCGTCAATCTCGGCGAGTTCGCGTGGGTCGAGATCTGTTCCGGCGTGCTCCAGGGCCGATTCCAGCGCGGGGAGGGATCGGGCCCGCTCGGCCAACTGGTCGATCAGGCTGCTGGGTTCGGTGGATCGTTGCGACAGGCCGTCCAGCAGCACGAGGCAGTCGCTTCGTTCCCACCCGAGCAGGTCGGCGCACGAGGCGAAGAACTCCTCGAGGATGACGAAGGCGGCCTGCATCAGTTGCAGGTGGGGCCAGCCGGCCTCGGAGATGACGTCGAGGCGGTGATCCAACTCCGCGACCAGTTTGGCGTCGTCGATCCCGGCGAGGTCGAGGTCCAGGGCGCGGTCGATGTCGACGGCCAGTTCGTCGCGAGTGGCGGGCCAGGTGGCCAGGATCCGCATCGACTCGTCCTGGTCGACGACCCGACGGGCAGTGGCAGCCCGGGACCGAAGCCTCGGATGCAGGCGCAGCATCAGCCGGAGCATCCAGCGGGGCGGCGCCCCCGGCGAGGTGTCCCGAGTCGCCGTGGGCGGTCCGACCAGCGGGACGGGGCGGTGGTAGTACCAGCCGGCCACCTGGACTTGCTCCACGCCCTGCAGGAGGATCCCGAACTCGGCGAACAGGCGGGGGAACTGGTCGAGAATCTGGCGCTGCTTGAGCTCCAGTCCGAAACGGGACACCGGGATGGGCTCGTGGAACGGGTCACGGCTCCAGTGGCCGGGTGGCGGGGGCTCGTCGTGACTCGCCGGCATGGACAGAACCTCGGCCTGTGGTGGGCCGGTGATCGGACGGGCCTGCAACACGTGCAGCTTCTGATCGCGTCCAAGCGCCCACTCCACGTCCTGCGGTCCACCCAGTTCTCGGGCGATGTCCCGCGCGAGCGCCGCGACATCGGCGACCTGTGTGTCATCGAGGACCGGGTCGGACGGGCGGACGCGATCGTCGCGGCGCACGGTTCCGTCGAGGGCGACGCGCCACCGCTGGGGGTCGGCCGCCCCCGCGGTCAGGGACTCGGACGTGCCCACGACTGCCTCGACCACCACCTCGTCGGTCCCGGTCACCGGGTCGCGGGTCATGGCCACCCCGGCCGCGACAGCGTCCGCCATCGTCTGGATGAGCACCGCGACCCTGCCTTCGGGCCGGCCGCCGGAGTCCTTCACTTGCCGCGGTTCATCGAGGCCGACGGTTCGCTCGGACGCCAGGGCCACCGCAACGGCGTCCAGGAGTCCGGCCTGCTCGACGCGCAGGGTCGTCGTGAACTGCCCCGCCATCGACCGTCCAGGACCGTCCTCGTCGAGCGCCGACGAGCGCACGGCCCACGGGGGCGGCAGTCGCCCGGCCAGCCCCGCAACGGCCCGTCGGATCTCGGGGGTGACCTCCCCTGCAACGGTCAGGTCGATCGGGACCACGACGGCATCCGGCACGCGGAACCCGGCAGCGCGCAGAACGGCCAACGTGGCCGCCTTCGGCCCCACGCGGGCCTGGTTCCGCGCGGCCCAGTCGTCCAGACCGTCCAGCCTGCCCGTCATCGGTCGTGCTCGTCAGCGTGATCATCTCCATCGGATCGGGCCGTTCCGGCCGCCTCGACGTCGGCCTGGCCGAGGTCATGCAGGAGCGAGTCGACCTGGCGCACGATCGTTGCGGTGGCCGTCGCCTCATCGAGCCCGAAGCGGCCACGCAGGAACAGGTAGGTGATCGACGACGTCAGTTGGCGCAGGAGCGCGAAGTCGGCCCGGGCCCGGCTCGGGTCGAGGTGGGGGAACCGGTCACGGAACAAGTTCCAGTGGCGGTCGTCGCGGGGATGGCGTGTCCCTTCCCCTGCCAGGAAGTCGTCGCCTTCCATGCTGGCGAGGATGACGCCGCGCATGATCGCGAAGTGCTCTTCCACCCAGGCGAAGTGGTCCGGCATCGCGGCGATCCACTGGTCGAGGGTCTCCGCGGCCTCGTAGGACTCCTGCTGGATCTCCGGCATGACGTGACGCACCGTCTCGCGCAGGAGGTCCTCGCGGGTCGAGAAGTAGCGATAGACCGTGCGGCGCGTCACCTCGGCGCGATCGGCCACTTCACCGGTCGTGAAGTCCCGCCCGCGACGGTCCAGGAACAGCCGGGTGGACGCCTCGAGGATCGCGCTGCGGGTGGCGGCGCGGTGACGAGCAGCGGAAGCGGAGCCGGGAGGGGTGGTCGTCATGATGCTGGCAGTGTGGTCGGGTCCGGGGCAGATGTCGACCGGCCGCCCAGCCGCGGGGTCAAGCCCGAACCACGGGCGGCGACGCCGTGGTCAGGGTCGGCACGGCCAACGGCGCGACCAGCACCGTGCGGAACGGCTCGGCCCCGGCGACGAACGCGATCCCGAAGCCGCCGACGAGGCTGACCGTGTTCGCAACCATGACTGCGGACGGCGCGGGCCAGGCCCCGGACCCCTGGCCCAGCAGCGCCACCGCACCGACCACGAGCAGGGCACCGACGAGCAGGCGTGGCCATCGCCGTCGCGCGGACATGGCAAGCCCGCCGACGACCAGCAGCACCGGCACCAGCCACAGCTGGACGCCCTCACCGGAGGCCAGTAGGCCGACGATGCCGTCCACCGTGGCCAGCGGTACCAACAAGAACGCCAAGGCCGTGATCGACCCCCATCGCGGGCTCGCTGCCGAGCCATGTCGCCGAGCATGGGCCGCCCACCCCCAACCCGCACCGGTCACGACTGCAGGGACGAGGATGGCGGTGGTCGTCAGGTTCCAGTCGAAGCTCGTCAGTCCGCCGTCCGCGATCACCAGGCCCGACATCCCGAGCCGAAGGACGATCGCCCAGGCCAGGCCCAGCAGGGCGCCGGCGAGGGTCCACGCCCGGTGACGCCGGGCATGCGGTTCGGCCTGAGCGTTCCGCCGCCGGACGGGGACCGGCGCCAACTCCCCGGCGGCCCGTGCCGCGACCGCGGGTGCGACCACCATGACCAGGGCGGCGAGCACGAGGAACGCGCGCCGCGGAGACATGGCGAAGCCGATGCCCGGACCGGTGCTCAGCCACCCGAGCCACAGGACCAGCGACGCCGTGCCCGCAACAACGGCGGCGCCAGCGACCCGCCGGACCAGCCCCGAGCGGTCGACTGCCACCGCAAGCGCCCCGGCCAACAGCGGGATCGCGACGCCCGCGAGCAGCGCGCCCCACGCCAGGGCGGGTTCCCGTGGGAGCGCGACGGTCACGCCGACCACGGCGACCGCCGCGAGCACGCCGGCGCGGGCCACCGGGATCGCTGGCGTTCCGGTCCCACGGGCGCGAGCGCGCGGGCGCGCACCGACAGCCCCCGTGGCGGCCCCGATCGGGAGCATCACCAGCACGTCCGGCCATGTCAGGCGCGACCAGGCACCCAACTCCAGGCTCGTCACAAGGATCCACAGGAGCAGCCCGGCCGCCCAGTGCATGCCGACCAGCGCCCCGACCACCCGCGCCCGGACCGGGTGGTCGCCACCGTCGGCATGCCCCAGTACGCCCGAATCGAAGCGCCCGCGATGGTCGACGAGGCTGCCAGAGTCATCCGGGGGTGTCATGACCGCACCTCCAGCGTCCCGACCATCCCCGTGCGGGCACCGTCGTCACCTGTGCTGTGCGGGGTGCAGTGGAACTGCCACGACCCCGCATCCACCTGGTCCGGAAGGGTGGCGATGGCGCTGCTGCCCGGCAGGACCTCGAGATCGATGCCCAACTCCGGGATCGTGAAGGTGTGCGTGTAGTTGCCGATGTTGTCCACCACCACGCGGGCACCGGCGTCCACGTCCAGCACGTCGGGCGCGTACGCCGTGTCGACTGCCTCGACCTCCACGGCGCCCTCGCGCTGTGCGGCCGAGACGGTCGTCGCCGACGTGGCCGCAAGGGCGGCGGATCCGATCGTGGCGACGGCCAGGAACGCCAGTGCCGACTGCACGACGCGGCGCTCAGGGCCGGTCAGAGCCACCGGGGCCTGCGAGCGGTGGCGCAATGCCAGGATCCCGCCGATCACCGCGAGCAGGCCGCCGACGAGGGCGCCGAGGTTGGGCACGAAATCCCAGAAGCTTGCCGGAGTTGTGACGCCAGCCGCAATGAACTCGAGGTTCGCGCCCACGACCAGCACGGCAAGGACAATCGCGATGGCCAGGCCGGCGCGAGTCCCCCGGCTCGCCAGCCATGCACCCACCAGCCCGACCCCGATGACCACAGGGAAGACGACGGCGATGGGCATCGCGAACGCCCCCGCTGCCACCGCGCCGACCGTCGCCACTGCCAGGGCGCCGGCGATCACCAGGTGGCCCACGACGGTCGCTCGGACCCACGGCGTTCGTCCGACCGACAATGCCGGCCCAGCGCCGCCGCCGTGCCCGGTCGCCGGACCCCGCTCCGACTCGGCCGTCTCATCGACGGTGATCCCCATGATGACGCCCCTTCCCCCGCGCGCCCGTCCTCGACCGGACTACACGCTAGACACTTGCATGTCACAACTGTGACATCCACTGTGTCACAGATCGGATCGCTTGTCAAGGGATCGGTGGAGGCACACTGTTGAACCCGACCCTGCGCACGCCGCGAACCGGTCGGCCTCCTGGCTCTGCGATCGGCTGGGTGAGGTGCATCTCCCACGAGTCGATTCGGGTCAACCCACGCCACCCACCAGGCCATCGACGCCGCACGCGCCGCGTCGGTCCTCCATCACCATTGGACTGCCGCCGGGTGTGTCGCTGCGGGACATGCAGGGTGCCGCACGGCACGCCAAGGCCGACACACCGTGTAGCGTGCACCCCGAACGGCCTACTCGCGAGCCTCGACTGACGAACGGGTCTCAGGACCAGCGACCTGGGCTGCCGTCATGCAGCGCGTGCTGCGATCTGTGCGACGTGGTCCGCGATGGCCTCGTGGCAGTCCTCCTGGAGGAAGTGCTTGCCGGGTACGCGGTGGAAGTTGTCCTCGCCCACGAGCTCCCTGACGGGTCGCGCATGCTCGTCGAGGCGCAGCGCCGGGTCGCGTTCTCCCCACACTGCCTGGACCGGGTAGCGGTCCGACCCCACGACGTCGCGGTACAGGGCCTCCTTCGCCGGTGTGGTCTCGAAGCTGCGCATGATCCGCAGGAACGCTGCCCCCCCGTCGTCGTGCAGCAGCAGCCGCCGGTAGGCCAACACCTCCTCACGCGATGTCGCCGACCGATCCGCGATCCCCACGTCATGCATCGACCTGACGAATGCCGGGTCGACCATGCCCTTGAGCCACAGCCAGCCCAGGCCGGGCACCTCGAAGGGGCGCATGGTCCATGGCTTGACGAACGTGCTCACCGCCACCATCGTGTTCAACACGGTCAGCGAGGCCACCCGGTCATCCAGGTGCGTCGCCAACTCCATCCCCACGGGCCCGCCCACGTCGTGGACGACGAGATGGAACCGCTCCAACTCCAGCGCGTTGACCACGTCGACCGCGTGGCGTCCGAGATCGCTCCACGTGGGCCCGACCCCGGAATCCCGAGCAGTCAGTCCGAGCCCGGGCAGGTCATAGGCGATGCCGCGCAACCCCCGAGCAGCCAGGTCGGGGAGCACCTTGCGGTACAGGAAGCTGCTGGCAGGCACGCCGTGCAGGCACAGCACCGGCTCCCCCTCGCCCTCCTCCCGAACGAACGTGCGGACACCGCTGACGTCGACCATCCCGCCTGCAGCGCGATGCTCGGCCACATGATCCTCAGGACTCACCACGGCATTCATCCTCTCCGGCGACACCACCGCCACCCGGGTACCGATCCTAGGCATCCCCCGCGCTCGATCCAGCCCTTGCGCCGCGAACAGTTTCGTACTCCTGACATCCCAGCCGCTCCCCGGCCGGCGACGCACGTGTCGGGATCGGCTGCGGATCTCTGATGGCTGGGTTGCCCGAGGGTCGGGGTGTGGTGTGCCGCACGCACCGCGACGCCATCGCTGAGCGACAAGCCGCCATGGTGGTCTGTGTGTGTGCCACGTCACCCAGCCCGGCCGCCCAACCTTCGACGACGATCTCGACCCGGCTGACACCGACGAGCCCCACCGTCGCGTCGTTGCCCACCGAGTCGGGCCCCGACAAGGGGCCGTTCCACCTGGACGTGTCCAACCAAAGCTTTGAAATTTCGGAGGTGCGACTGGTCGCCAGAACTCGACGACCGCGTGATCATTGATGACGTATTCGCGGTGGAGGATCAGCACAACTTCGTGCGTCACGACTTGCACCTCGATGGGGACCGCACGAGATCGTGGTCACCGCGCCCGACCACGATGTAGACCTGCACGAGACATTC
>DATFMD010000188.1:0-2583 GCA_035267125.1 Nitriliruptoraceae bacterium
ATCTCACCGTCAACGGTGCAGCGGTCCATCCGGGCGGGGTACAGCGCCACGTGCCCGGCCAGTTCCTCGAACCCGGGGGTCGGCTCGGGATAGGACCAGCCGGCCGCGACCTCGATGCGGTCCGTGCCCGCCGCCGGCGCACGGACGTCGTGATAGGCAGCCCAGCCCTTGAACTCGCAGAAGGTGCGGCGCGGGTTGGACTGCAGGACCCCGGCCGCGAAGTCGGCCATGGGCAGGTAGTACACGGGAGGATGCGAGGTCTCGAGCACGCGCAGGGCTGCCCCGGTCTCGGCGATGACCGTGCCGTCGAGTTCGACGACGACGTGGCGCTCCGACCGCTCGAGCCGAGGTGGCCGCGGGTAGTCCCAGACGGACTCCTGGCCCGGGCCGACCGGGTCGGGATCGGGTCGGCGACGCATCCATGGGGGCCGATCGTGGAAGGGTCCGGGGTGGGGTTCAGCCGGCCGCTGCGGCATCGGCCGGGTCCAGCAGGCGCTTCATCTGGGACTGGATCAGGTGGGTCGCCTGGCGGGGCGCGATCCTGGTGGCGATGTTCAGCAGGCGTGCGTCCAGCCCGACGAAGACGTACAGCTTGCCGTGTTCGATGCCGTCGAGGATGGTCTCGGCGGCATCGGCCGGCTCGGTGATCGGCATGTTGGGCCGATCCTCGTCGTCACCGGCACCGCCGGGCACGTCGACGCCGGAGTTCCCGGTGATGTCGGTTGCCACGGCACCGGGCATGACGACCGTCACCCCGACCTGCGTGTCCAGCAACTCGGCGTACAACCCCTCCGTCATCAACTTGACGCCGGCCTTGGCGGCCCCGTAGATCGTCTGGCCCGGCACTGGCAGGAAGCCACCCATGCTCGACACGTTGAGCACGTGGGCAGCTGGCCGGGCGAGCAGGCCCGGCAGGAAGGCCCTGACCATGTTGAGCGGCCCGTAGAGGTTCACGTCGATGACGCGATCGATGGTCTCGTCGTCGAGCTCGGCCAGCCGGATGAACGGTTGGATGATGCCGGCGTTGTTGACCAGGACGTCGGTCGGTCCCAGGGCTGCCTCCACCGCCGCGGGCAGGGCGGCCACGGCGTCGCGGTCGGTGATGTCGACCACGAACGTCGCGACGCGGTCACTGTCTGCAACTGCCGCCGCGGTCTCGTCCAGCGCCTCCTGGCGGATGTCCACCGCGGCGACCCTGGCACCCCGTGCCACGGCCTGCACCACGAGTTCGCGGCCGATGCCGCCTCCGGCCCCGGTCACCACCACGGTCGCGCCTGCGAGTTGCATGTCCCATCCTCTCGTGGCCGCCGATCGCGTCGACGGGCATCCGGTTCCCGTCACGATACTGACCCCGAGGTGGTTGGCGCGCAGTTGGCCGTACCCTCCCGGGCCGAAGCGATGACCGCCCCTGCGCCCCGAGGACCCGCCCGTGAGCATCACCCTGTATCCCGCCGTCGACATCAAGGACGGGCGCGCCGTTCGCCTCACCCAGGGGGCCGCGGATGCCGAGACCGTCTACGACGTCGATCCGGTGGCTGCGGCGACCCGGTTCGCAGATGCCGGCACGAACTGGCTTCACGTGGTCGACCTCGATGCGGCCTTCACGGGCGAACCACGCAATCGACACCTGATCGAGGCAATCGTGGCCGCGACGGACGTGCAGGTCCAGGCCTCCGGTGGCGTTCGCACGATCGACGATGTCGAGGCGAGCCTGGGCTATGGCGCCGAGCGCGTGGTGATCGGGACCATGGCGTTGAGCGAGCCCGACTTCGTCCGCGAGGTGCTGGACCGGGTGGGTCCGCGCCTGGCGGTGGGACTGGATGCACGCGGTGAGGTGCTGCAGGCGCGTGGCTGGACCGAGGAGGCCGGCAACCTCTGGGACGCGATCGAGACGTTCTCGGCCATGGGCGTGCCCCGCTTCGTCTACACCGACGTGGCCAAGGACGGCATGTTGCAGGGACCCAACCTCGACATGCTGGAACGGGTCGCCGATGCCACCGACGCCGCCGTGACCGCGTCGGGTGGCGTGTCGACGCTGGCAGACATCCGGGCGCTGGCAACCCTCCACGATCGCGTCGATGCCGCCATCGTCGGCAAGGCGCTCTACGCCGGCGCATTCACGTTGGCCGAGGCACTGGTGGCGGCGGACACCGATGGCCGGACGAGCGAGGCCTCGACATGACGGTTGCCGCTCGCGTGATCCCCTGCCTCGACGTCACGGAGGGACGCGTCGTCAAGGGCGTGAACTTCGTGGACCTGCGCGATGCGGGCGATCCGGCGTCGCTGGCGCTGGCCTATGACCGCGCCGGGGCCGATGAACTGGTGTTCCTGGACATCACGGCATCGTCGGACGACCGGGACACCATCGTCGAGATGGTGCAACAGGTCGCAGACCAGGTGTCGATCCCGTTCACGGTCGGCGGCGGTCTGCGGACCGTCGACGACGGCCGCAGGATGCTGCATGCAGGGGCGGACAAGGTGGCATTCAACACGGCCGCCGTGCGGCGTCCCACCCTGGTGACCGACGCTGCCGCCGCCTTCGGAAGCCAGTCGGTGGTCGTGGCCGTCGATGCTCGACGCAAC
>DATFMD010000189.1:0-6576 GCA_035267125.1 Nitriliruptoraceae bacterium
GCCTCCCGCGCCGATCGGTCCGCAGACGTGGCCCAGTCCGCCCACGCGACTGCCCGGGAGCTGGCCGCCCGCGCCACGGCCAGCGATGCCGAGGCCAAGGTGGCCCGCCAGGCAGCCGCACGGGCACAGGCGCAGGCGGAGGCGACCGAGGCCCAGGCGGCAGCCACGGCCGACCGCGCCGCGACCGCCGGGGCCGACGCGGCTGCGGCATCGGCCCGTGCACAGGCCGATGCCGAGGCCGTGGAGGCCGCCCGCGCAGCCCTCGACGCACTGGCAGCCGACGACTGAAGCGTGCCCGTCAGGGTCTCGGCACTCCGGCCACGCCGGTGCTTGCGCTGGAGTCGTGCCACGACCTAGGATCAGCGTCCGGGCGCCACCGCCGCGCCCAACCCTCGTTCCGACGCCCGCGCCGCCGGACCCGACGAGGGCAAAGGGGACCCTGGAGTGCTCGGCGGATCTCGACGGGACGAGTCCCGACGGGTCATGACAACTGACCGTGTCTCCACCGGTCCGACGCGCGCGGGGTGTGGTCTGGTGGGTGGACACAAGGCAGATCCATGACCTCGCAGGAATCTTTCAAGCAGCGCATTCGAGCACGCATGGCCAGGACCGGTGAACGCTACAGCGCCGCGCGCCGCGTCCTCGTCGACCAGGCCCCGGGCAGCCACCACGACGGCCGCCAGGGCACGGCGGCGGCGGGCACACGCACCTGGGCGGCCGCACCGGAGACCAGCGATGCCGCAGTGCGCGGAGCGACCGGGCACGGCTGGAACGAGTGGTGCGACCGCATCGACGACTGGCCCGGCCACGTCGACGGCCACGGCGCCGTCGCCGAGTGGTTGGCCACCACGCAGCACGTGGACAGTTGGTGGGCCCAGTCGGTGACCGTGGGCTGGGAACGCATCACCGGTCGACGCCTGCCCCACCAGCGTCCCGACGGCACCTTCTCGGCGAGCAAGTCGAAGACGATGGCCATCGACGGCGCGGCGCTGCGCGCGCTGCTGCTGGACGACGAAGGACGCGCCGATCTCTTCGGTGGGGAGTCCATCGAGCTGCGGTCGCGTCCGACGTCGAACAACGTCCGCCTCGGCATGCCGCTCGGCACCGCCGAGATCGTCATCGACGAGCGCGACGACGGCCGTGTCCGGATCACGGTGGCCCACGAACGCCTGGAGGAGTACGACGACGTCGCGCGCTGGAAGGACTTCTGGGCGGGCTGGCTCGACGACCTCGCCACGGTCTGATCGAGGTCGGGCCGGACCCGCGTGGCCTGACAGGCGACAATCGCGCCGATGCACCAACTAGGGTCAGGCCACGCCGGGGGGCCAGTCAGGCATCCCGTGAAGCCGGGAGGCATGACGATGAGCGACCTGTCCGATGAACGCGGTGACCGCGATGGCGGGCCCACGCCCACCGACGCCGGCGCGCGACTGCCACGAGCCGCGTCCCGATCGACTCGCGATCAGCCAGCCGGGCCCGGAACCGCAGGGGCAGCACGCCGGACGGGCGCCGCTCCCGACGTCGGGCATGTCGCCGACAGTGGCACGTCCGCAGTCACGCCCGGCCGGCAACTGGTCGCCGATGGCGACGACGACCCATCGCCCCGACTGGGCCTGCACACCGCGACCGTGGCCGACGACGTCGACCCCGAGGGGGCGGGACGGGTCCAGGTGACCATTCCCCCACCGAATCCGCCCGGTCGCGCCCACACCCTCTGGGCACGGGTGGCGACGCTGATGGCGGGAGCCGACCGCGGCACGTGGTTCGTGCCCGCGGTGGGCGACGAGGTGCTGGTGGCCTTCGAACAGGGCGACCCGGATCGACCCGTGGTCATCGGGTCACTGTGGAGTCCACAGGCGCCGCCACCGGTCGCATCCGACCAGGGCAGCGATGTGCGACTGATCAAGTCCCGTGCCGGCACCGAGATCGAGTTCGACGACAGCCCCCAGCCGCGCCTGAGCCTGCGGACGCCGGCAGGCAACCGGGTTGAGTTGGACGAGCAGGCCGGCCGCATCATCATCGACGACGGCGCCGGCAACGAGGTGGTGCTCGAACCGACCGGCATCACGATCGAGGCCGCGACCAAGATCCGCATCGAGGGTTCGATCATCGAGATCGCTGGCGGCGTCGTGAAGATCGAGTCCGGGATGACACAGTTCGCGGGCGTCGTGCAGGCCGACACCGTGATCGCCACGAACGTCGTGGCCAGCACCGTCTCCCCTGCGGCCGGCAACACGTGGTAGCCCGAACCGCCGGCTGGCCGGTCCTGAGAACGGCTACTGCCGCTGCCACGAGCGGTCGCGCCGCTCGCCCTCGAACTCGCGGTGGCCGGGTTCGCGGACACAGTCGGGGCCGAAGGCCGACTTCAACTCGCCGTACAGGCCCGGTCGTCGCAACACACGATGCTCGTCCGACAGCGCGAAGTGTCGGGCCGGCATGCCCGGGCTGGTCAGTTCGACCTGCACGGGCACGTGACCACGGTGGGCCTCCAGGATCGTCCCCAGCCGCGCGATCGCCTGGTCGCTGCCCTGCTGGGCGGCCAGGGACACCACCAGCGGGGCACCGCGCACCTCGGACAGGTCGGGCACGGTGATCTTGTTCGCCACCAGGGACACGACCTCGTCGCGCTCCTCGACCCGCGCGTCCACGACCAGGATGGCGTCTTCGTACAGGGCTTCGTGGGCCACGCGGTAGACCGACGGCCACACCGTCACCTCGACCGATCCGGTGAGGTCCTCGAAGGTGCCCCGGACGTAGGTCTCGCCCTTGGACGAGTACCGCTTGGTCATCGACGTGAGCACGCCACCCACGCGCACCCGGCCCCGGTCCCCCACCTCGGCGAGGTCGCCGATCGTGGTGTCGGCCAGTTCCTCCATCAGTCGTTCCGTGCCGCTCAGGGGGTGATCGGTGACGTACAGGCCGAGCATCTCGCGTTCGAGCTTGAGGATCGCCTGGTCCCCGAACTCGTCGTGGGACAACTCGACGCCGTCGGTCAGTGCACCCGCGTCGGCGGCCTCGCCATCGTCGTTCGCGTCGGCGAACATGTCGAACAGGGACTCCTGGCCCGCCGCCTCGGCCTTCTTGGAGACCATCGCTGCGTCCACGATCTGCTCGAACCCCAGCAGCAGCCCCTTGCGGCTGTGGCCCAGCGAGGTGAACGCCCCCGCCTTGACGAGGTGTTCGAGCGTGCGTCGGTTGAGCACCGACGCGTCGACCTTCGCGCAGAAGTCGCGGAAGTCGGTGAACGCGCCCTGTTCGGTGCGGGCCTTGACGATCTCCTCGACGACGCCCTCGCCGATGCCGCGCACGGCGGTCAGCCCGAAGCGGATGTCCTCCCCGACCGGCGTGAAGTCCCCGGCCGACGAGTTGACGTCGGGAGGCAGCACCTGGATGCCCATGCGCCGACACTCGTTGAGGTAGATCGGCTTGGTGTCCTTGTTGTTGCGCACCGAGGTCAGCAGCGCGGCCATGTACTCGACCGGGTAGTGGGTCTTGAGCCATGCGGTCTGGTAGCTCACCACGCCGTAGGCAACCGTGTGGGCCTTGTTGAAGCCGTACTCGGCGAACTTCTCGAGCAGGTCCCACAGCTCGACCATCAGGCGCTGGTCGTAGCCGTTGTCGACCCCACCCTCCACGAACTGGGGTTTCATTCCCTCCATCAATTCGCGCTTCTTCTTGCCCATCGCCTTGCGCAGGTAGTCGGCGTCGGCCATCGAGAAGCCGGCCAGGTCGGTGGCGATCTGCATCACCGACTCCTGGTAGACCACGACGCCGTAGGTGTCACCCAGGATCGGTTCGAGGTCGGGATGGTCGTAGGCCACCTCCTCGACGCCGTTCTTGCGGTCGGCGAACGTCAGGTGCATGTCCATGCCCAGCGGTCCCGGGCGGTACAGCGCCAGCAATGCGGAGATGTCCTCGAACCGACCGGGCTTGAGCTTGCGGACCAGGCCCTGCATGCCGGTGGAGTCGAGTTGGAACACGCCCAGGGTGTTGCCCGTCGACAGCATCTCGTAGACGGCCGGGTCGTCCATCTCGCCCAGCAGGTCCTGGTCGTCCAGGTCCACCTCCACGCCACGATTGGCGAGGATGTGGCGTTCGGCATCGGACACGACGGTCAGGTTGCGCAGGCCCAGGAAGTCCATCTTGAGCAGGCCGATGGCCTCGCACGCGCCCATCTCGTACTGGGTGACGACCTCGCCCTTGTCGGTGCGCATCAGGGGGATGACGTCGGGCAGCGGCGTCGCACCGATGATGACTGCGGCGGCGTGGATGCCGTGCTGGCGCTTCAGCCCCTCGAGCGTCTCGGCGGTCTCGAGCACCTTGCGCTGGTCGGGGTCCTCCTTGGCGTTGCGCAGGTCGGTGGAACGTTCGTAGGCCTCGGCCAGCGGGACGTCGCGGCCCTGCTCGGGGGGCGGCATCATCTTGGTGAGGTCGTCGCCCATCTGGAAGGGGTAGTCCAGCACCCTGGCCGCGTCACGGATGGCCGACTTGGCCTTGATGGTGCCGAAGGTGATGATCTGGGCGACGTGGTCGGCGCCGTAGCGCTCGGCCGCGTAGCTGATCATCTCGCCACGACGCCGGTCGTCGAAGTCCATGTCGATGTCGGGCATCTCGTTGCGATCCGGGTTCAGGAAGCGCTCGAAGATCAGGCCATGGCGGATCGGGTCGACCTGGGTGATCCCGGTGCAGTAGGCGACCACCGATCCGCCGGCCGAACCGCGACCCGGACCGACCCGGATGCCGACCCGGCGGGCGTAGTCGCACAGGTCGGCGACGATCAGGAAGTAGGCCGGGAAGCCCATGTTCTCGATGACCGACAACTCGTAGTCGATGCGTTCCCGCACGGTCGTCGACAGGTCGGTGCCGTAGCGGCGAGTCGCGCCCTCCCAGACCATGGCGCGCAGTTCCTCGGCCTCGGTGCGGCCGTCGGTGGTCGGGAAGGCCGGCAGCAGGTCGAGTCCGAACTCCAGTTTGGCGTCGCACATCGAGGCGATGTCGAGCGTGGCGCGCAACGCATCGGGGGCGACCGTGCCGAACTGGCGCCACATCTCCTCGGACGTGCGCACGTAGTACTCGGGACCCGAGAAGCGGAAGCGGTCGGTGTCGGAGATCCGCGAGCCGGTCCCGATGCACAACAGCGCGTCGTGGGCCTGGGCGTCCGCCGCCGACGTGTAGTGGCTGTCGTTGGTGATGACGGTGCGCAGGCCCATGTCGGCGGCCAACTTGTCCAACTTCGGCCAATTGGCACGCTGTTCGTCGATGCCGTGATCCATCTGCTCGACGAAGAAGCGGTCGGCGCCCAGGATGTCACGGAAATCGGACAGCGACCGGCGTGCCGCCAGTTCGTCGCCCATCGTCAACGCCTGGTTGACCTCGCCCCCCAGGCACCCGGACAGGACGATGAGGCCCTCCTGGTGCTCGGCCAGCAGTTCCTTGTCGATGCGTGGCTTGTACCAGTGGCCCTCCATCGAGGCCCGCGTCGACAACTGGACGAGGTTGCGATAGCCGACGTCGTTGTGTGCCAGGACGGTGAGGTGGGAGTAGCGATCGCCCTTGGGCGTGCGGGTCTGGCTGAAACGGGAGCCATGGGCGAGGTAGACCTCGGACCCCAGGATGGGCGTGATCCCGGCCTTCGTGGCGGAACGGTAGAAGTCGACCAGGCCGAACAGCACGCCATGGTCGGTGATGGCCACGCCCGGCTGACCGTCACGGCTGACCACTTCGACCAGGTCGTCGATCCGGGTTGCGCCGTCGAGCATCGAGTACTCGGTGTGCACGTGCAGGTGCACGAAGGAATCGTTGCCCATGTCTGCGTCGACCTTCCCTGGTTGCCGGCCCTGTTCTGGCGGGCCGTCCTTGCCTGACCCTGGTTGCGGGCCGCATGCGGCCACTGCGTCGGCGCCACGACCGTGTCCGGGGAAGGAGAGTCACACGGGTGTGGTTCGGCCAACCCTACCACCGGTCGCATCCCGGGTCAGCAGCGGTGCCTCACGGCGACTCGATCGCCTCGGGCACGTCCAGTCCGGCGAGCCGCAGTGCCCCTGCGAGGTCTTCGGGCAGGGCCGCGGTGGCCATCACCACCTGCTGGGTCTCCGGATGGGTGAACTCCAGTCGGGCGGCGTGCAGGAACATGCGATCCAGGCCCAGCGCGGCGGCGAGGTCGGCCGAGGCGCCGTAGGTCGAGTCGCCGACCACCGGCGCGCCCATGTGCGCCATGTGGACGCGGATCTGGTGGGTTCGGCCCGTCTCCAGTCGACACGCGACCAGGTGCACTGGTGTCCGGGGAGCGGCTGGCGACGGGCCCGCGACCGCACCGCTGGCGACGACGTCGAAGTGCGTCACGGCATGCCGCCCGTCGTGACGCGCCGTGAAGCGGGTGCGGTCACGATCGTCGCGACCCAACGGGACGTCGACGATGCCGTGGCCGCCGGGCAACGTGCCCTGCACGAGGCAGAGGTAGGTGCGCGTGACCAGGCGGTCGCGCATCGCGGCGACGAGGGCCTCGTGCATCGTCGCGGTGCGGGCAATGACCAGGAGCCCGGAGGTGTCCTTGTCGAGGCGGTGCACGATCCCGGT
>DATFMD010000190.1:0-2048 GCA_035267125.1 Nitriliruptoraceae bacterium
AGACGAACCGGCCGGCTGTCACGTCGGGCGGGCGCTGCCCGCTGCCGACCTCGCGGGGCCCTGCCTCGGAGGCCTTGCTCGCCACCATCATCCAGGAGCCGGGCGATGTGCCACTCGTCCTCCCGGTCCCCCAGGATGATCCCATTCGTGGCGAGGACTACGCCCTGACCCTGTATCTCCTCTACGAACTGCACTACCGAGGCATCACCGACGTCAGCGATGAGTGGGAGTGGCACCCGGGACTGCTCGCGCACCGCCGCAGCCTCGAGGCCGGCTTCCTCCAATGCGTCCAGGAGGTGGTCGGCGACGTGCCTCCAGTCGACGACATCGTCGGGTTCCTGCAGGGGCAGTTCGCAGCGACCGGCGATGCCCGCTCGGTGTCTGCCTGGTGCGAGGAGCACGGCCGGCTGGTCCACCTGCGTGAACAGGCAGTGCTGCGCTCTGCCTACCAACTCAAGGAGGCCGACCCGCACAGTTGGGTGCTGCCGAGGCTGTGGGGCGGGCCCAAGGCGGCGCTGGTCGAGATCCAGGCCGACGAGTACGGGGACGGCGTCGAGAAAGACATCCACGCCGAACTGTTCGCCCTGACCATGGAACGGCTGGGGCTCGACCCCGGCTACGGCGCCCACCTCGACGCCATTCCCGCGGCGACCCTGTCGGGCGTGAACCTGGTGTCGCTGTTCGGGTTGCACCGCCGGTGGCGGGGCGCGGCCATGGGCCACCTCGCGATGTTCGAGATGGCTTCGCCGCCGATCATGGCCACCCTCAGCGCGGCCCACCGCCGTCTTGGGTTCGACGAGTGGACCCGGCTGTTCTACGACACCCACGTGGTGGCGGACGCCCATCACCAGACCGTGGCGGCCGAGCAGCTCGCCGCAGGCCTGGTCGAGCAGGATCCACGGCTCGTCGAGGACATTGCATTCGGGGCGCTCGCGCTGGAGGCGTTGGAGGACGTGGCCACGCACCAGACGCTGGCCGCGTGGGAGCAGGGCACATCCGCGTTGCTGAAACCTCTTCCCGACGTCGACGTCGTCCCCGGCCAGGTCCTCGACGCCCTGCCGGCCGACGACCCCCGCGACGAGGCTCACCCCGACGACGCCCGACCGACGCCCCCCCGCGACGAGGGCCATTGACGTCGGGCGGGGAACGCTGAGGCCGACGCGGCTCGACGAGGACGGCTGACAAGGTCGGGTCTCGATGCGACCATGCAGTCCAAATCGTTGGAACGAAGGAGCCCGCGTGCCTGCTGTCGAGATCACCGCCACCTGGCCGGCCATCGGCCTGGCATTGCTGTCCACCGTCGCCATCTTCGCGGCCGTGATCCTGTACGCCCGCCTGACCGGGTTGCGCAGTTTCGCGAAGATGTCGTCGTTCGACTTCGCCGCCACCGTTGCCATGGGGTCAACCATGGCCGGTGTCGGCATGGGCGACTCGTCGCTGGTCCTGGGGCTCGTCGTGCTGGGAACCTTCTTCGCGATGCAGGCCACCATCGCGCTGCTGCGTCGGCACAGCAGCTTCGAGCGGGTCGTGGACAACACGCCCATGGTGCTGATGGTGGGCGATCACGTGCTCCAGCGGAACCTCGACAAGACCCGCGTGACCGAGGGCGACATCCGTTCGAAGCTGCGCGAGGCGAACGTGTACAACACCCGCAACCTCAAGGCCGTGATCCTGGAGACCACCGGCACCATCACCGTGATCCGGGGCGACGACGAACTCGACATCGACCTCTTCGTCGACGTGCGCGACCACGAACTGCTGCAGCCGGACGCCGGCGACCACGCTGCTGGTCCAAACGGGGACCGCCGCGCCTGACCGGGACCCCGATCAGGACGACTCAGGACGTCCAGGACAACGGGGACCAAGACCACGGGACCAGGACCACGGGACCAGGACAACGGGACCAGGACAACGGGACCAGGACGACAAAGAGGGTGGAGAAGAGAGCGGGTTCCGTGATGAGGGAACCGTACGCTGAAAAGTAACATTACCTCTGCTACGTCACCGCCACGGACGGCCCGGTCGACCTGCATTGTCGCTGTGAGGTG
>DATFMD010000191.1:0-2649 GCA_035267125.1 Nitriliruptoraceae bacterium
CGCACGCCACCCCGGGCAACCACCGCCCGTGGTCTCGCGCAGCAGCACGTTCTGACACCGGACCACAGGTGCACCCATGGCGAACGAGGCACCACGTGGCCGCCGCTCGGCCAGAAGGTGGCAGCGGAGCAGCCCTGACGCCAGCACCCGTTCGGCCGCGGACGCGAACGCCACTCCTGGGCCTTCGTCGTGGGCCTGGTCCTGTTCGGCCTGGGAGGCGTTGCCGCGATCATCGAAGGGGTCGTGCGACTGCAGGATCCCCACGAAGATCTCGACCGTCTCGGCGTGGCGCTGCCCGTCGACCGCAGCGGGGGCAGCCTCACTCCCCGTGGATCTCCGCCCCGGACAGTTCCTCGACCAGGTCGACGTAGGCATCCACGTCGAACTTGCGCTCGAGTCCACCTCGCGTCATGGTGCGCACCTTGCCGAACACGGCACGCTCCTGCCACGCACGATCGTGCAGGCCGTAGCACCAGGCGACGCCAACGGCGGAGTTGGGGTCACGGCCGTCGAGCAGGTATCGGTCGTTGATCTCGCGCGTGATGCGAAACCCGTATTCGGGGGTGTTGGTCCAGGCCAGGATCTGTTTCGCCCAGTACATGCGCATGTAGTTGTGCATGTAGCCGGTCTCGCGCAACTCGACCTGGGCGGCATTCCACGCCCGATCGTGGGTCGTTGCATCCTCGAGTTCTCGCCGGGTGTAGACCACTTCCCGCGGGTCGTCGCGGTGATCGTCCAGGGTGGTCCGTGCCCACTCAGGCAGCGCGGCGAAGTCGTCGTGGCGATCCTCGAACCAGCAGTAGTTGTGGGACAGTTCCCGACGCACGACGAGCTCCTCCACGAAGGTGTCCAGGTCCTGGGCAGGTGCCCCCGCGGCACGTGCTGCCAGGACGGCATCGATCGGCGACATCTGCCCGAAGTGCAGGTAGGGCGAGAGGTAGGACACCTGCATGGCGGCGGGCTGGTTGCGTCCATCGGCGTAGCCGACCAACCGGTCGGCAACGAACGATCGCAGCGCGCGCTGGGCTGCCAGTTCACCACCCTCGATCCGGCTCACCGGGCCAACCTCGGCATCACACGACAGCTGGGCAACCACCGCATCGGGATCTGCGACGTCGGCCCGATGGACTCCTCCGGCACCGTCGGTGCCCGGATCGGACGGGTCCTCCCACCCGACGTCGACGGGCGTGGTCAGCAGTTCGACGGTGAAGTCGGCCAGGTGCCGGTGGATGCGAGGTCGGATCGTGCGGGCCGCGTACTGGCGCTTGTCGGTGACGACGTCCACCGGCACGACGAGATTGGTCTCCACCTCGACGGTCTCGACGTCGACCCGGCTTCCCAGTTCGGTCCGCCACTGCCTGGCCGCGACCATGTGCCCCCGATCCGTCACCACGACGGCCGCATTGCGAGCGGCGGCAACGGCCACCTCACGGGGTTGCCCGCGTCGCACCTCGAAGCCGATGGACCGCCGCGGCAGCTTCGCCGCCACGTCACGCAGACCCTCGGCCAGGAAGTGGAAGGTCCGAGCCGTCGCCGAGGGATAGCCGTCCCAGAGCCCGAAGACGACCAGCACGGGCACCCCCAGGTCGTTGCCGCGCTGCACGGCGTACTCGAGGGCATGGTTGGTCTGGGTCCGGACCGCAGCCTGCATCCAGTACAGGACGTGGTCACCGTCGCCGGGGTCGCGATCGTTGAGCCGGCGCAACCGTCGGTCGTCGACGATGCTCGTTGCCACGCGGACGCCTCTCGAAGTCGGGACACGACAGTAACGCGGCGCCCATGGGAGGCAGTGACCCGCTCCGCCGGCTGTGGACGACCGTTGCTACGGTCCGACGACCCCGACATGGTTGGCGCCATGACCCAGTCCGCGAGTCCGACGCCCTACCTCCAGCCGTCGACCCCGATCGTGCTCGCACATCGTGGGTTCTCACCGGACGGGTGGGAGAACACCATGGCGGCGTTCCAGGCCGCCGTGGACCTTGGCTGTGCCTTCGTCGAGACCGACGTCCAAGCGACCACCGACGGTGTTGCAGTCGCCTTCCACGACGCGACCCTCGACCGGGTCACCGACGCCACGGGTCGCATCGACGCGCTTGAGTGGGCGAGGGTCTCCAGCGCCCGCATCGGCGGCCGCCACCACGTCCCGGCCCTCGAGGAGGTCCTGGCCACCTGGCCGGACCTGCGGGTCAACATCGACGTCAAGTCGGCCGGCGCGGTCGAACCGACCGCGGCGGTGGTCAACCGCCTCGGAGCGCACGAGCGGGTCTGCATCGGCTCGTTCAGCGACGCCCGCCGTCGTGCGACGGTGGCTGCCATCGACGGTCGGGTGGCCACGTCGGCCGGCAGCGCCGTGGTCCGGGCCTTCGTGGCCGCGGTGCGCCTCGGCAGCTCGCGCCTGACCGCCCGGACGCTGCGCGACGTCGACTGCCTCCAGGTGCCGGAGCGGTCCGGTCGCATCACCATCGTGACCCCGCTTGCCGTCGAGTTGGCGGCCAGCGTCGGCGTGCCGATCCACGTCTGGACGGTCAACCGCCGCACTGACATGCACCGGCTGCTGGACATGGGCGTGGCGGGCCTGGTCACCGACCGCGCCGACGTGGCGTTGCAGGTCCGCGGCGCCCGCTCCTGACGTCAGGCGCGAGCCTCGGC
>DATFMD010000192.1:0-7048 GCA_035267125.1 Nitriliruptoraceae bacterium
CGGCGGAGGACGTGACGACACGACCGGCCCGCATCGTCGACGGGCAGGTCAGCGCGACCGAGGGCGTCAGGATCACGGCACCCGGCGGTGTGACGTCGACGGTCACCGGCATGGAGGGCGTGGGTGCGCGACGCCGCGTGGCGCTGGACGTCGCCGGTGTCCGCGCCCACCTGGCCGTCGATGCCCCGGTCTGGGTCGACGACCAGCGAGCGACCCTCGTGGCACCACGCAGCCCCGTGGCCGACCGACGGAGCACGACGACGGCAGACGGCGATCCCGCCATGGCAGTGTCGCGTCTGGATGCGCACCGCCGGGCACGCCAGGACCGGCTGGCCGATGCCGATCGCGAGATCGTCCTCACGTCGGAGGGCCAGGAACGGTTCGAGGCCCTGCGGTCGTGGCGCACCGACCAGGCCCGCGCCCAGGGCATGCCGCCCTACATCGTGTTCAACGACAAGACCTTGAACGCGATTGCCGACACCGACCCAACGACCCTCGACGAACTGCTGGACTGTCCCGGCGTCGGCCCGACCAAGTTGGACCGCTACGGCGACGAGATTCTCGAGGTGCTGGACGGCCTGTGATCCCGCCGGGCAACAGGGCCCGTCCGCAGCCGTCGCAGTGGCATGGCACCCTGTGCGACCCGCCCGCCCCGAGGTGAGCTCCACCTCCATGCCCGAGCATCCAAGCCCGGCGACCACGCCCGGCGACCACGCCCGGCGACCACGACCTGCCACCACCCCTGCGACGACCCCCTGCCGCCACCCCTGCGATCACCAAGGACTTCCCGTTGCGTCGACTGCGCCTGCGTCGTTGGCAGAAGGAGGCCCTCGATGCGTTCGAGCACCGCGACCGTGCCGACTTTCTGGCCGTCGCCACCCCCGGCGCGGGCAAGACCACGTTCGCGTTGACGGCCCTCGTGCGCGACCTCGCCACCCATCCGCACCGTCGCGTGGTCATCGTCGCCCCCACCTCGCACCTCAAGCAGCAGTGGGTTGCCGCGGCGACCAGCTTCGGCCTGCACCTCGAGGACTCCTGGCGTCCGGAACGCGGCTGGCCCCACGACTTCCACGGCACCGTCGTCACCTACCAGCAGGTGGCCAGTGCGTCGGTCGCCATCGCCCACCACACCCTGGACGCGGCGGTCGTGTTCGACGAGATCCACCATGCCGGTGCCGACCGGGCGTGGGGTGACGCGGTCGGGACGGCATTCGGGCACGCTGCCTGGCGGCTCGGGCTGTCCGGCACGCCGTTCCGGTCCGACCAGAACCCGATCCCGTTCGTGACCTACGAGTTCGACGAAGCCGTCGCCGACCACACCTACGACTACGGCGAGGCCCTGGAGGAAGGTGGCGTCGTCCGGCCGGTGTTCTTCCCTGCCTTCAACGGCCACATGGAATGGACCACTCCCGAGGGCTTCGACGTTGCCGCCACCTTCGACGACGAACTGGATCGCACGCTGTCCAGCCAACGACTGCGCACGGCGTTGAGCCTCGACTCGGACTGGTTGCCGACCGTGTTGGCCCAGGCCGACGAGCACCTCCAGCGACTGCGCGCGACCGATCCGCGAGCCGGCGGACTGGTCATCGCGACCGACGTCGACCATGCCCACGGGATTGCCGACGTGATCCGGCGCCGCCTGGGCCGCGGGGTCGAGGTGGCGACGTCCGACGACCCGACCGCGTCGGCACGCATCGCCGACTTCGCAGCGGGCGACGACGACTGGATCGTGGCGGTGCGGATGGTGTCGGAAGGCGTGGACATCCCCCGCCTGCGCGTCGGGGTGTGGGCAACCACCACGGTGACCGAACTGTTCTTTCGCCAGGCCGTGGGACGCGTCGTGCGGTGGACCCCCGGGATGCGCCGCCAGAAGGCCTTCTTCTTCCTGCCCGACGACCGGCGGCTGCGCGCCCATGCCGCGACCATCGCCCAGCACCGCACGCACAGCCTGCGTCGTCGGGTCGACGACGGCCTGCAGGACGAGGTTGCCCTGGACGAGGTGGCGACCGACCCCGGCGACCAGATGTCGCTGTTCGCGGCGATCTCGGCCACGCCGCTGGGCGACGAGCGGCCGGACGTGGCAGGTGTCTTCGACGACACCGCCGGCGAGGACCTGATCCACGATGCCGACCTGCTGGCCAGTGCCGGTGTCGACATCGACCTGCTGCCGCCACCGCGGCGTTCGGCCAGCGACGACCCAACCGACGAGGCCGGCATCCCCCTGACCGTCGTCCGGGAGGAGTTGCGCGCCGCCTGCAACGACCGCGTCCAGGTGCTGGTCAACCTCACCGGCATGGGCCATCGCGAGATCAACAGCGAACTCAACCGGGCCGCCGCCATCGACTCGGTCGACACCGCCAGCGTCACGCAGTTGCGCAGCCGGCTGTCGGCCGCCGATCGTTGGCTCGCGTCCGCCTGATGCGCTGTCGGCCGCCGATCGCTGGCTCGCGTCCGCCTGATGCGCTGTCGACCCGGCAGATGCCTGGCCGCGACGACGGCGGGCCGGCTCCCGTGATCGCCACCTGCCGATCAGGGGTGGGAGTCTCGCCACGGAATCAGGACGCGCGCAGCGGCGAGCAGCACGATCGCCAGACCCGACAGCCCGGCCCAGATGAAGTTCGACACCGACTCGCCGAGCAGCATCAGCTCACGGAAGCCGGTGAAGGCGTGCGTGGTCGGCATCGCCCACGACACCCAGCGCACCGGGAAGTTGATCCGCGCCAGCGGCAGGAACAGCCCGGAGAAGAAGATCGCGATGAGCAGCATCAGCATCGACAACTGCACGGCCTGGCTGTCGGTGCGTGCCACCGACGCGATGACGTAGCCATACCCCACCGATGCCAGCAGGGTCAGCAGCGCCAGCCCGACGAACTGGAGCCAATCCACGGGCACCGGCACACCGAAGACCGTGACGATCAGCGCGGTCAGTGCCGCGGCGACGGCGGCACCCAGGACGAGGTGGGCGATGGTGGTGCCGACCAACCGTTGGCCCGTCGTGATCGGGGCCACCCGCAGGACGTCGGCCGTGCCACGGCGACGCTCCCGGACCAGCCCCAACGCTGCGAACGTCACGGCCACGTGTTGCAACATCAGCGCCAGCAACCCCGGCGCGTAGAACCGGTCGAGGGTGACCTCTACGGGGGTGTCGCTGACGACCTCGACGTCGAAGGGGCGGACGAGGACTTCGGGGTCGGCGTCGCGCAAGGCTGCCACGGCGTCGTCGGCCTCGGTCAACATCGCGTCGAGTTCGTCGAGGTCCTCCAACGGCGTCGTCCGCGACAGGCTGGCCAACTGTTCCGAGGCCGACCGCAGGGATTCCTCGACCTCCGAGCTGGGGATCCCCAGCAGGGCCGCGATGCGACTGGCCTGCCCGACCTGGTCGGCCAGGGTGTCGAGGCGTACCGACAAGGTCTCCGCGGTCGCGAGCAGGCCGTCGACGTCATCGGCCCCGACGGCGTCCTGCACCTGGGCGATCACGTCACGGGCGGACGCCACGTCCTCTGCCAGCGTCGCGGTCTGGTCCTGCACGGTGCCCAGCACCTCGGCCACGACCTGGTCGTTGATCTCGTGCATCGCGGTCTCGGCGGCCACCTCCACCTGCGCCCCGGTCACCGGATCCGTGCTGCGCTTGTGGACCTCGATGATCGCGCGCTCACCGGTGCCCACCTCATCCTCCGGGGGCAGCACGACCACCAGGTCGACCTCGTCGTCGCGCAGACGCTGCAGCGCCACCTCGCGATCGGGTTCGGTGCCCACGTAGTCGATCCCGGTGACCTCCGCCTCTGCCACGAAGTCGTTGACCCTGGACACCAACTCGCTGTCCTCGTCGCCGACCACGACCGTCGTCAGCGTGGGGAAGTCACGGCTGTAGCCCAGCCCGAACACGAACAGCACCAGGAACGGTCCGAGCACGAGGGACAACAGCAACCAGGGTTGGCGCAGGGTGGCGACGAGTTCACGTCGCACGAAGGCTGCAGGCCGAATGAGCAGGTCACGCATCCGTGGCGTCCTTCCGGTGGCGGGCCAGGCTGGAGCGCTGGGGACTGTCGAGGTCGCCTTCGCGATGGGCGCGGACGAGTCGCACGAACACGTCGTCGAACGAGGGCCGGTGCGTCGACACCGTCACGGTGTCGTCGTCCTGGCTGCCCAGCGCCGTCCGCAGGCGCTCCGTGGTGGCCTCGGCATCCTCGACCAACAACAGCAGCCCGCCGCGGGCAGTCCGTCGCTGGATCCCGACCACGCCCTCGACATCGACGAGGTCACCGACGGGGAGCCGGTCCTGTCCGGCGACCTCCACCAAGTCACCGCCGAAGGCCTCATGTCGCAACTCGTCGGGCGGTGCCACGCGCAGGATCTCGCCGTCGATGACCAGTCCGACGAGGTCACACTCGTCGGCCTCGGTGACGTACTGGGTCGTCACGAGCAGGGTGCGCCCCTTCTCGCGAAGGTCGTCGAAGTGCCCCCAGAGCTGTTCGCGCAGCAGGGGATCGATGCCGGCCGTCGGTTCGTCCAGCACCAACAGGTCGGGATCGTGGACCATGGCTGCGGCGATCCCCAGTCGACGTTGTTCGCCCGTCGACGCATCCCCAAGCCTGGTCCCCCGCTCGTCCGACAGGTCGAGCAGTTCCAGCAGCTCGTCGATGCGGTCGCGCGCCCGCGCCGCGCGCTTGCCGGGCATCCACCGGCCCCGCCAGGGCATCCCGTAGGCGGAGGCCATGAACTGCAGGTTGTGCTGCAGCGACAGCCCCGGGTCCAGCGCCGATTCCTGGGGCAGGAACCCGATCCGTTCGCGCTCGTCCTTGGAGAAGTCATCGGGCGCGACCCCGAAGACCTCCAGTGAGCCGTCCTGCGGGACCAGCAGTCCCAGGATGAGCCGCACCATCGTGGTCTTGCCGGATCCACTGGGTCCGACCAGCCCGAAGATGCAGCCCTGCGGAATGTCCAACTCCATGTCGTGGACCCCACGCCCCCCGTCGAACACGTGGTCGACGCCACGCGCGCGGACCACGGCATCGCCACTGCGGCCGCCGCCGGACTCCCGACGATCCGCGTGATCGGTGGCGGCATCGGCCGGCGCGGCGTCGTTGGGTGGTGGCATGGGGTGGCCTGTCATCGCGATTCACCTGGTTCACACGTGCATCCAACGTCATCACCTGCGACAACGCGTTCCCCCGTCAGGCCCACGACGCGGACCGCGAGCCGTGCCCGCATCCCCAACCTAGGCCCCGGTTCGCTCGAAGATTGGGCATCCTCGAGTGCCCAGTACGGCCATTCGTCCATGGTGGGGAGGTTTGAAACGTCCACACGGATCCATGGAGGAGCCATTCACGCGCTCCCCTGATCGGGTGATGCCTGCTCAGGGGTCGGTGGGGTGGGTCCCTGTCAAGGGTCGGGCTCGGCAACTGGTTGACTGCCCCCATGACCACTCCCACCATCGCCGTGCGCGACCTCACCATGCAGTTCGACGAGGTGACGGCGTTGGACCAGCTGACCCTGGAGACCCCACCCGGCATCACCGGCCTGGTCGGGGCCAACGGTGCCGGCAAGACCACGTTGATGCGGATCCTGCTGGGCCTGCAGCAGCCCACCACCGGCCAGGTCGCCATCCACGGCCACGACGTGGCCACCGATCCCACGGCGGTGCGCCAACGGGTCGGCTGGATGCCCGAAGGCGACTGCCTGCCCGGTGACATCGCCGCCGCCGAGTTCGTGGCGCACTCGGCCCGACTGGCCGGTCTGCCCCCGCGGGCCGCGCGGCTGCGTGCGTCGGAGACCTTGTTCCTGGTGGGCCTCGAGGAAGAGCGCTTCCGTCCCATCGGGGACTTCTCGACCGGCATGACCCAGCGCGTCAAGCTCGCGCAGGCGATCGTCCACGACCCCGACCTGGTGCTGCTCGACGAACCGGCGTCCGGACTCGACCCCGACGGTCGCATCGAGATGCTTGCGCTGGTGCGGCGCCTGGGTGAGTTCGGCATCGACGTGCTGATCTCGTCACACGTGCTCAGCGACATCACCGCGACGTCGTCATGGGTCGTGCTGCTGGACCGCGGCACGCTGTTGCGCAACGGACCGGTCACGCCGGATCGCGCGACCGGCACGGTGGTCGTGGAAGTGCTGGATCGACCCGACGCGTTGGTGGGCCACCTCACTGCCCAGGGGGTGGCCGTTGCCGCCGACGGCGTCCGCCTGGTCGTGGGACCGGGCAGCGACGACCTCGAGCCCACCATCGTGGCGGCAGCGGCAGCCACCGGCTCGGGCCTGGTGCGCATGACCCGCGAGGTTGCGACCCTGGAGGACGAGTTCCTGGCCGCCGACGCCCAACGACGCACTGCTGCCGCCCAGGCGGCGCCGGAAGCCACTGCAGACGACACGCGTCCGCCACCGCCGCCGCCACCTGCCGAGGGGAGCCGACGATGAGCGACGACGCCATCATCGTGGACCGCGGCTACCGCACCTGGGACGGTGAACGCGGTGGCATCGGCACGATTCGCTGGGCCATCACGGTCGACGCCCTGCGTCGGGCCTTCGGGCTGGGTCGCCGCGCCCGCGCCAAGATCTTCCCGTGGGCCATGCTGGCCCTGGCCAGCCTCATCGCACTGGTCGTCACCGGGCTCTACGTCGCGGCCGGCGTCGTCGCCGGAGGACTGCCACCGGAACTGCTGGCCGAACTGCCCAGCCACGCCGAGTTGTTCGGGTGGTACTCGGCCATCGCACTGGTGTTCGTGGCCGCCGTCGGACCGGGGATGCTGATCCCGGAACGCCGCGACGGGACGCTGGGACTGGTGTTGTCCCGACCGTTGACGGTCAACGACTACCTGCTGGCCAAGGCGCTCGCCTACGTCCTCGTGGTGGGATCGATCCAGGTGGTGCCCCAACTGGTGCTGTGGATCGGCCGTGCCGCCGTCGCCACCGACGCCCTGGCCTACGTCAGCGAGGCCGGGCCCGTGCTGTGGCAGGTGCCAGTGGTTGCCGCCGCGACGCTGCTCGCCCAGGGCACGATCATGATGGTGGCGGCGACCTGGATCAACCGACCCGGCATCGCCGCCGC
>DATFMD010000193.1:0-19637 GCA_035267125.1 Nitriliruptoraceae bacterium
CAACACGTGCAGCTGCATGACGTCGTCGGCCACGAACTCGTCGGCGAGCGCAGAGAAGAACGTGCGCATCACGTCACGCTGGAAGAATCCGGCCTTGGGGCTGGCGGCATCGGCCTGCATCGCGAAGAAGGTGTCGAGGCCCTGCTCGATGTCCTCGGCAGCGACCTGGTCGATCGACACCTGCCCGAGGTCACGCCCCAGCTTGCGCGCCTTGCGCTTCTGTTCCTGGCGCAGCTTGCCGGGCAGCGCCTCGAGGTACGCGTCGAAGCCGCCGGCGATCGACACGACCGGACACACGTCCTGGCGCGAGCGCTTGACGTTGGCACCGGGAATGTCGAGGCGCTGCTCGATGGCGGCAGGCAGACCCGTGTCGTCGGCCATGCCGTTGAACTCGAAGCGGTCGACGGACTCGTCGGCCACGACCGTCGGCAGCCACGCATCGAGAACCGCCTCGCGGTGCCCGTCGGCGATGACCGGGCCGGCGTAGTCGGTGACCTCGGTGCCACCTCCGAAGCGCCACACCGTGTCGGCGCCTTCGGTCACGTGGGACGCGACGACCACGCCACGCAGGTCGCCACCCTCCCGAACCGTCGTCACCTGCACCTGCTCCCGGGGGGCGAGCACGTCGCGCCACACCCCCAGGAACCTGGGTCCCTGGAAGATGGTGGCGTGGGGATCCGTGGCGGCCAGTGCGACCCACTCGGCCTGCAGTTCGGCGTCACCAAGCCCGTCATGGCCAACAACTTCGAGCGTCACGATTCACGGCCTTCGAGGAGGGAGCCCAGCAGAACGCGGGCCGGTCGGGGGAGGAACCACGTGCACGCAGAAGATCGAGCACGGTCTGATGCGCCAAACGAGGCGGAAGTCGTGGATATTCCCGACCATCTCGTCCGTTGGACCATCGCAGGGGCCCCACGCCCCGCGATGATGAGCTGGTCCCTATTCGTCGTCGATCCTGCCAGCCTCTTCGACACCGTCGCCAGCGGCAGCATCGTCGTCAGCGGCAGCATCGTCGTCAGCGGCGCCGCCGGCGGTGTGGTCGGCACCCCGGACCAGGGCATCGGCGGCCGCAGGACCGGGATCAGCGGCGGCGGCGGCCGCGGCCAGGCTGTCGACCTCCAGCGCCGCCAGCCGGCGGAAGGACCGATACATCTCCAACAGGGTGGCCCGCTGCGACTCCGTCAGTTCCCGCGACCGTGCGATGGCGGTCTCGACGTCGGAGCGCTCCTCGTGATCGGGGTCGAGGATGCCGGCCTGGACGTAGAGCGTTTCGGAAGAGATCTCCAGCCCACGGGCGATCGCCTGGAGGATTTCGGCCGACGGATTGCGCAGGCCTCGTTCGATCTGGGAGAGGTAGGGGTTGGACACCCCGGCGCGACTGGCGAGTTTGCGCAGCGACAGCCTGGCCTGCTCGCGCTGCTCGCGGATGTAGGCACCCAGGTCCAGGGGCAGGCCGGTGCCGTCCTCGTCGACCTCGTCGACCTGGGGATCGGGCCGGTCATCGTCTTGGCGCGCCACGCGGGTCTCCTGTCCACCTCCCAGCCTAGAGCGCCGGTGGGGGGAGCCGACTCAATAGGCTGACACCTCCATGTCAGCCCGAACAACGAGACACGCGATGAATGTCACCGCCGGCGACACTGCGCCCGACTTCACCCTGCCCGACCAGGATGGCAACGACGTGACCCTGTCGGACCTTCGCGGCCAGCCAGTCGCGATCTACTTCTATCCCAAGGACGACACGCCCGGCTGCACCACGCAGGCCTGTGGCATCCGGGACACGTGGGGTGACCTGCAGGACGCCGGGCTGGTGGTGCTGGGCGTGTCGCCCGACGACGTCGACTCCCATCGGGCCTTCGCCGACAAGTACGACCTCCCCCACCGACTGCTCGCCGACGTCGACAAGGAGGTCATGACGACCTACGGGGCCTGGGGTGAGAAGGTGCTCTACGGCAAGAAGACCATCGGCGTCAAGCGCTCGACGGTGGTGATCGACGCCGACGGCACCGTCGCGAAGGTCTGGAAGCGAGCCACGCCCAAGACCCACGCCGACGCCATCCTCAAGGCCACAGCCGCGCTGTGAACGACTCGCGGCTCGGCGCGGGCTGCTCGGCTCGCCGAATCGCCCGCGGCGGGCCGTCCATGTTCTCGCCCGTCAGCTGCTCGAGCGTGTCCTCCCGGCGCCGCTCCAGGACGTGGGTCGCGAGCCACGATCCGGACCTGACCGACCGCCACAGGTCCTTGACCGCCCAGACGCCGGGATCGAGCAGTTGGTCCAACGGGCCACTCTCGTCCCAGTCACCCGTGCTGAGCCCGACGTCGTCGTTGACCACGTCGCCGTCGTACCAGGTCCCGAACAACCGGTCCCAGATGACCAGGAAGTCCCCGAAGTTCTTGTCCCAGTGCTCGGGCAGCGGCGAATGGTGGATGCGGTGGCCGATGGGGGAGAACACCACCCAACGACCGAACCAGCCATACGTCCAGTCCACCGGCGAATGCTGGAGCCAGTCGATGACCCGCTGTGCCACGTAGACGCCGAAGAGGACACCTGGAGTGGCACCGGTCATCAGCAGCGGCACCGACATGCAGATGTAGAGCCCCGCATGCTCGAGCGGATGGATCCGGTTTCCCGTCAGAACGGTGAACTCGGTGGCCGCGTGGTGCACCTTGTGGGCTTGCCACAGGAACTGCACCGTGTGACAGGCGCGGTGGTACAGGTACTTCACGAAGTCCGCGATCAGGAACCACACCACCCATCGCAGCGCGGGCGTGTCGATCGACAACACCGTGTACCGGGCCGACAGGCTTGCAGCCCCGGTGGACGCAAGCGTGCTCAGACCCCCGGAGAAGAGCACTGCCAGCGCGTAGCCGTACCCGGTGATGACCAGGCCGGCGAGCACGATGTCGACGCGCGCCGATCGCGACGGTCGCACCAGACGATGCAGGGAACTCGGACGCCACCCGAGCACGACCAGTTCGACCACGAGCAGGATCCCGAGCATGAGCAGGTATCGAGAGATGGTGCTCCACCGACTCGAGTTGGTGACCACCACCGCCGCCAGCGTGCGCCGGAAGCCATCGACGTATCCCGGCACGAACAGCGTGACCATCCACAGGACCAGGGCATTGGCGGCCGTGAGCGCCGTCACCAGCAACACCCGTTCTCCCGGGGTCGCGCGGGCGTGGACGGGCCGGTCAAGTGGCGCGGAACCATCCACGACCAGTCCCGCCGTCGTCACGATTTCCCCCTCGAGAACACCAAACACCTGCCGACACGAGAACAGCTGTCGAATCTGGTGGCAGGATACTCGGAACCGGGAGGTCGTTCGCGCAGCTGTCACGGCGGTCAGTCGTGGTCCCGCCGGTCGGAGGGGGACGAGCGAGGGCGTGGCGGACCGTCGCACCCCACGTGCGCGCCGGGCGTCTCGCCGTCAGGGGGCGCGTCGAGGCAGGTCGACGCTGCCCCCGCGGTCGCGACGGCGGGTCTGGGCCGGCGTCCATCCGACGACGTCGCGGTCGGCCCCCACGAAGTCGCTGACCCTGACGCCGGCGGCTACCTCGGCACCGGGTTCGGTGTCGGGAGCCACGAATGCGAATCCACGGTCACCAACGTGTCCGCTGACCGCGTCACCCCCGTCACCGCCTGCCGCATCGGCGTCCAGATCGATCAGCGCCAGACGACGACGCGGACGTCCCAGCATCCACATGTGTGCGATCGGTTCCTGACCCGGGTAGCACCCCTTCGCGAGGTGGACATGGGTGGCCAACAACCCGTACTCCTCCGGCAGGCGCCCGGCCACGACCTCGTGCCCCCAGCGAGGTTCGCCCGACTGGATCGACAGCGCGTCAGCGGTCACCACCTCGACGTCCACCACCTCGACGGCGTCGTCGAGGGTTGCGCCCACCAACTCGACGCCGAAGGCGTGCCGGGCAACCACCAGGCCGTCGTGTGTCGTCCACGAGTCGGTGTCCACGGCCAGGCCGGCGGACGCCAACTCGTCAGCGAGGTCGCCTTCGCCCCTCGCAGCGAGCGAGGTCACGGGCGTGTCCAGTCGTGTGAAGGACACCTGCGCCAGGAAGGTGCGGGTCGCCAGGAGGTCCATGACGTGGTCGGCCGATGACGGTGGTGCCAACAGCGTGATGTCGTCCTGGCCGACCAGTGCCCACGCGATGGCTTGGGGCACGCCCTTGCCGTCCAGAACCAACAGCCCGGTCACGACGCCGGGGGCCACGTCCTGCAGCCGTTGCGTGGTGACGTTGTCGAGGTACTCGATGCGGTCCGGACCCGTCACCTCGATGACGACGAGGTCGCGGTCTGCGGCGATGTGCACGGGTTCTCCTTGCATGGGCGGCGCCCGTGGGACGACGGACGGGCTCGGACCGGTGCTGTGCCCCGGTCGGCGCCACGACCAGCATTGCGCAAGTCGGATGCTCGTGCATCCTGCGGATTGGCCGCGAGCCCCGCAACGCTCCGGCAGCCGAGCCGCAATCGTCGTGCACGCGCCTACGCGGCGACCTCGAAGGCGGTGGGGTCGAGGTCGGCGGCAACGGCGATCGCCCGGGCGCTCAGCAGCCCGGACGCGCGTGACACCTCGGCACCGGTCGCGTCGGTGAACAGCACGGTGGGAGCACGCAGGATCCCGTGCGCGCGTGCCTGCTCGAGGTTCTCGGCGGCGTCCACCTCCGTCCACCGGAAGTCCGCATGCACGGCTGCCACGGCGTCGAGGTTGGTCCGCACCTGCGGGCAGGTGCGGCACGTCGGGGTGGTGAACAAGACGGCCGACGCAACGTCGGCCGAGGCGGCCTCTGCACGCCGCACTCGACCTTGCCGTGACTGCCACCACCGGCCGGCCAGCGTCGACAGGGCGACCAGCACGGCCACCAGGGCGAGTCGCTCGATCATCGGCGCCCTCCCACCAGGCGCTGGCCGAGCAGCCACAGTTCGCAGCCGATGCACAGGCCGGACGTCGCCAACACCGTGGCCAGCGCCAGCACGATGCCGATCGCGATCCAGCCCACCGTGGTCGCACCGGCCAGCAGTGCAACGAGTCCGCTGCCGGCAACCAGCAGGCCACACGCCTGGGCAAAACGAGGGGGCGTGGCTGACTCGAAGTCCGTCGGGGGTGGCAGGGGCGCGGCCGTGCGCACGTACCGGAACAGGTGGGCCCACGGCGAGTGCGTGACGCCGAAGATGGTTGCAATGGCGAAGACGGCGACCTGGACCGCCACCACCACGACGCCGACCGGCCCCTGCACCACGAGCGCAACAGCCAGCAGGGTCGCGGTGACGGCCGATGAGAACCGTGGACCCCGGACATCGACCATGCCCGGTCCGGGTCCGCGGGAGGCGGAGGGGGCGCGGACAGGGGCGAGCACGCTGCCCCCAGCGGCGGCCATCGAACTCGCAGCGCGGTCCTGCAGGTGGCCCGGCACGGGAGCGCCGCCCGACTGGGACGGCGACAGGCTGTCGAGGGGGGGCATCAGGTGCTCCTTGGAACGTTGGCGGGGAACGGGGGTGGGGGCGGGTCCGGGGGTGAAGGGGCGGTGGCGGAAGGCGAGGAGGTGTCCTCAACCGCCCGGCGGCGACAGCATTCCCGTCGCCTTGCGCAGCACCAGTCGCAGCGCGACGGAGCCACGAACGTCGCGAACACGCGTGACGTCGACCACCTCGTGGCCAGCACGGTCTGCCCAGCGCGCGAAGGCGGCAGGCGCACCCTTCAGGTCGGTCATGACCTCGAGGTACTCGCCGGCGCGCATGCCCTCCATTGCCTGCATCGACAGCACGATGCCGGCCTGGTAGGTGCGTCCGCGTGCGTCGACTCGACCGGTCGGGGTCGCACCGATGGCACCCGACTGGTCTTCGCTGATGGTCAGGCGACCTCGCTGCGACGTGACGGTGGCGACGGCTCCGGCCGCCTTGACCGCACCACGGACGAAGCCACGGGCGAGGGCATCTCCCACCTCACCGTCGACCTCCCCGATCAGTCGCAGCCCGATGTCGAGCCCTTCGACGGCGAGGTTGGCTCGCTCACCTGTCATGCGGACCTCGGGGAAGGCCGTGCGCAGTCCCTCGACCGCGACGACCACGGCAGCCTCGAGATCGCGGGCCTCGGCTCGACCGCCGGCAGCGTCGACGAGTCGGCGACCTTCCGATTCGGCAAGGACTTCGAGCTTCGCGGTGTGTTCGACCAGTCCGGCGATCAACTGCACCACGACGTGCACGCCGAGTTGGCTGCCCGGCGGGACCCTGACCTCCGAGGGGCTCGTGGCCTGCTCCCGCGCGATGTAGATCTTGGCGGGGCGGCCACCGCGGGGATTTCGCCGCGTGCCGACGACGACCAGGCCGACGTCGGCGAGTTGGTCGAGGTGCCCACGCGCGACGTTGGGATGCAGGCCGAACATGTCGGCGACATCGGAGGCCGACACCCCGTCGCCGTCGGTGCGAAGTCGCTTGTAGATGCCCGCCCGCGTCGGTGCGGCCAACACGGCGGCAGCCGGATCGGCGGCCGTACGAGTGGCATCGTGTGGCATGGCGGGAGGTCCGTGACTGGTGCGGCGACAGGTGCGGCGACGATCGTGACCCGGTCGAGGTGTCCGCCGCACATCACGACGATGGCCTACGACTGGCCACGGTCAGCATTCCGACCGACCATGCGGACGGCGACCCGCATAGGGGAAAGGGTACAAACCCCGGGCCCGCACCAGTGCCGCCAACTCACCGCGCAGGCTGCGCCACCATGCCTACATCAGGCCGCGCTGCCACGGAATGGCCAACACGATCAGCAGGATCGACACGATCGTGAACAGGCCCAGGATGCGGGGCCGATCCTCGTCGCCCGCCCTGGCCATGCCGACCTGGAACGCGCCAAGTGCCGCGATCATGGCGATCGGGTGCCACCAGGCAATGAACCATCCCAACGTCCAGCCCTTGTTGGCCACCCACAGGATCAGGCCCAGCGCCACCTGGAGGATGAACACGTAGCCCACCCAGCGTGGCCACGGCGGCACCGGCTCACGACCACGACCGAGCGCCCAGATCGCGACTGCCGCCAGACCGATGAGAACCAGCCAGCGAAGCCCGGAGTGGGCTTCCAGAACGATGTCCATTGCGTGTGACTCCTGCTCGGGGGGTGGCGGTCGGACCGAGTGAACCGCAACCGGGCCGGATGATCAGCCACCGGCGAACGGGGGGACCACGACGACTTCGTCGGCATCGGTCAGGTCGTGGGTGCTGTCCGGATCGCGAATCGCCAATTCGTCGACGAACACGGTGGCAGTGGCGAGCCGAGACGTCATGGGTTCCCCGTGGGTCGTGGCCAGTTCGGCCAACAGTTCGGCGACGGTCGTCGCCTCCACGTCCACCACGGACGTGCCGGCGGCGTCGCGCAGCGCGGCGAACAATCGAACCTGCATCAGCCCTCCAGGTCGTGGCATCGCACCGGTCGTGGCGCGAGCGGCACGGTTCGCGCCGAGCACGCGCGACGGCGCGGGCATGCGACTGCCCATGGTGCCCGAGTGGCGACAGCACTGCCCAGCCGGTTGCCTATGCTGCCCCAATGCGCCTTCTCGTCCTCACCGATCAGCCCGATGGCGGGCCCGGACTCCTGCCCCCGTTGGAGTTCCTCGGCCACGACGTCACGACCGACTCGTTGGCCCCGGACGCATCCCTGGCCATCAGCGACATCGACATCGTGATGGTGGACGCCACCGGCGACCTGCGCCTGGCGATGGCGGCCTGCCGCCAGGCAGCGACCCACGAGTTGCGGCCCCCGGTCATGGTCGTGGCGGCGGAGCAGACCCTGGCCGTGCTGCGCGACAACTGGGGCTTCGACGACTGGGTGCTGACATCGGCGTCGCCCGGCGAGATCGAGGCCCGACTGCGCCTGATCGTCGCCACTGTTTCCGCGGTCGAGAAGGACCGTGCGGCCAGCATCGGCGACCTGGTCGTGGACGAGGACTCCTACCAGGTGCGGCTGCGGGGCACGCCGCTGGACCTGACCTACAAGGAGTTCGAACTCCTCAAGACCCTGGCCGCACACCCCAACCGGGTGTTCAGCCGCGACCTGCTGCTCAAGGAGGTCTGGGGCTACGACTACTACGGCGGGTCGCGCACCATCGACGTCCACGTCCGCCGCCTGCGTGCCAAGTTCGGTCCCGAGCACGACCACCTCATCGAGACCGTCCGCGGTGTGGGCTACAAGCTCGTGCCGCCCGGGGCAGGCACGCACGACGACGCCTGATCACCGGGACCGACCGGGCACCACGGCCGGTGTCCGCATCACGCCAGGGCGAGGTCGTCCCAGCGGCGCGTGAAGCCCATCGACTCGTACAACTCCATCGCCCGCTCGTTGGCGTTGTCCACCCACAGCACCATGTCCTCACCGCCCCACTCGCGCACGTGCACGAGCCCGGCCGTGAGCAACGCGCGACCCAGGCCACGGCGCTGTGCCCACGGTGCGATGGCGAGGTTGTAGACCTCACCGGTTTCGGGCGTGCGCCGCTTGGTCCAGTGGATTCCGGCGATCCTGTTGTCCGAGGTCGCCGCCACCAACAGGTCCTGGTCGCGATACCACGGATAGGAGCGGCGTCGGGTGATCTCGTCACGCGTCCAGCCGGCATCCGCCGTGCCGTCGTAGGCATCGAGCAGGACGGCCAGCATCCCGTCGAGGTCGTCGATGTGGAAGGAACGAATGGTCACGTTGTCCGGTGGCGGGGCCGCCTCGACTCCGGCCACGTTGCGCCCCAGCACGCTGAGTCGTCGGTGGACCTCGAAGCCGGCACGCTCCACGGCCGTCAACTCGTCCTCGGAGGCGAAGCGCAGCCACGCGGTCAGCTCGCGACCGTCGGCCGCCTCGCGTTCCCAGGCCAGCAATTGTTCCAGGACATCGGTGCCGGCAAGGCTGACCACGTCGCCGGTCAGGCGATCGCCACGATCGACGACGCCGGCGTAGCCCACCACCTCCGGCCCGCGCCGGGCCACCACTGCATGCCAGCCAGTCCGTCCGCGCCGCCCCTGCAGCCGGGCCAACTCGGCCTCGTCCACGACATCGCCGCCGCGCGCCGCACCGGCCTGGTCGAGCCGATGGGACACGACGTCGCCGTTGTCGTCGGTGACCGCCACCAGTTCGGCCGTGTTGTCTGCACCCATGTCGCACTGCTCCCGTCTGCCCGGCGAGGCTAACCGTTCCGCCGGCCGGTACGGGCGACCGACGACGCGCTGGCGTTGCGGTTCGCGCCGAGACCTGATTTGGTCATGCCTTCACGGACTGGCTAGACTGGGCGCTCGTTGCCAAAGCCGGTCCGGGCCGCTAGCTCAACTGGCAGAGCATCGGACTTTTAATCCGCTGGTTGCAGGTTCGAGTCCTGCGCGGCCCACCTCACCAGCCACATAGATGGACCTGTGGAGCAGTTTGGAGTGCTCGCCACCCTGTCAAGGTGGAGGTCGCGGGTTCAAATCCCGTCAGGTCCGCAATGCCGCGTCCGGAAACGCCACAGGCGTCCGGACGTTGCCGTCCCAGCAGGGCATCGTCGCCGATCTGGCGTCGGAATCCCGCGGTGACCTGGTCAGGTAGCTCAGTTGGTAGAGCACACGACTGAAAATCGTGGTGTCGGCGGTTCGACCCCGCCCCTGACCACCATTGCACAGCGACGCATTGGGGCTCTCTCAGCGGCTCCTCCCATCCACGACAGGCCCGCGCAGACGTGGCGTTCGCCACCGCCTGCACGGGCCTGTTGCCAGCTTCGTGTGCTTCAGCGACCCCGGGGCAGCGGGATGACGGGACACACGAAGCTGCGAACCACGCCACCGTCGGTGGCGACGCCCGCATCGATGGCGGCCTCGACCTCCTGGGTGGAGTCGAGCACGCCGTTGTGGTTCAGGTCACCGGCGTCGAGCACCGCGTCGTAGTCGCTGTAGTCCAGCGCGTGGACCATCCAGCGGCCACCGTTGTAGTCCCGGTCTCCAGGCGCCGCCTCGGCCACGTTCATCTGGTCCGCGATGTCCCAGATGGTGTCGAACGAACTGGCGGGCGCGCCCGTGCCGGACAGGTCCGTGGGCGTGCCCACGGTCCGGTACACCCCACCGTCGGCATAGAAGGCCGGGCCACTGACACCGGCGCTGGCCGGGAGTGCGAAGAGCAGGGTGGCCACCAACGTGGCAGCCAGGGTGAGAATCCGTCGCATGTGTGCATCCTTGGTTGGTTGATCGGACAGTTCCCAGTAGGCCGTCCGGATGCCAAGCGCGGCCAACGCCATCCTCAATTCCTGCGAAAGTCGTCCACCACGACGCCACGGCACCGTCAGACGCTCGTAGTCTCGTCCCATGGCATCCACGACCTCACCGCTCGCAACCCCCACCGGGCATGTGCTCGTCGTGGACGACGAGCCGATGGTTCGCGAAGTCGTGTGCCAGTACCTCGAGAACGACGGCCACGATGTCACGTGGGCCGACGACGGCGCAGTGGCACTCGAGCTGCTGGAACGGGACGTCTTCGACCTGGTGGTGCTGGACGTGATGCTCCCCGGGGTGGACGGCCTGACCATCCTGCAGCGGCTGCGCTCGCGCACCACCACCCCGGTGATCATGCTGACCGCCCGTGGCTACGAGGGTGACCGGGTACTGGGGCTGGGACTGGGCGCCGACGACTACGTCGTCAAACCGTTCTCGCCACGTGAACTCTCGGCGCGGGTCACCTCGGTACTGCGTCGTGCGCACGCCACTCCCGCGGACGGGAAGGTCCTGGAGTTCGGCGACATCAGCATCGACGAGGCCACCCGGGAGGTCCGTCGGAACGGCGAACTGGTCGAACTGACGCGCCGCGAGTTCGACCTGCTGGCCTACTTGGCTCGCAGCCCACGGCAGGTGTACTCACGCGACCAGCTCCTCCAGCACGTCTGGGATTCCTCCGCAGAGTGGCAGGACCCTGCGACGGTCACCGTGCACGTCGGCCACGTGCGCCAGAAGCTGGAAGGCGACCCGTCCAACCCCGCACACCTGGTCACCGTGCGTGGTGTCGGATATCGCTTCGATCCATGAGCCGCCGCCGAGGGCGCGTTGCGGTGGCCATGATGGCAGGGCTGGCGTTGCTGGTTGCCGTTGGCCTGGTCGTCTCCGAGGGCGGCATGCGGTCGGAACCGCAGGTTCGCGCCCGCCTCTACGTGGTGTTCGCGCTGGCCGCCATCATCTCGGCAGTGGCCACCTTGACGCTCGTCCGCATGCATCGACGCTGGTCATCGCTGCGCCTGACGATGGTCGTGATCGCGGGAATCGCGATCGTCATCGCCAGTGGCGTCGTGATGGCATCGACGACCTCGATGATCCTGGACACGACCGGCATCAAGCTGGTGCTGGCTGCGCTGGTGCTTGGCGCAGGACTGGGGCTGCTGGTCGCACTGAGCGTTGCCCGACCGCTCATCGCCGACCTGCAGGACATCGCGGCCGCTGCACAACAGATCGCGTCTGGTGACCTGACGGCCCGAACGGGGGTCGATCGACGCGACGAAGTCGGCGAACTGTCCCGCTGGGTGGACCAGATGGCAGCACGGCTGGAGGCACTCGAGCATGACCGTGCCCGCGACGCCAGCGCACGAGACCACCTGCTCACGGCACTGTCGCACGACCTGCGCACTCCCCTGGCGAGCATGCAGGCCGCGGTCGAGGCGCTGCAGGACGGCGTCGCCCCGGACCCAGCCAGGTACCTCGCCGCAATGGCCACCGACGTCACCGTCCTGCGCAACATGGTCGACGATTTGTTCGTCCTGGTGAGGCTGGAGGCAGGCGACCAGGTGCTCGACCTGATGCGGGTGGACCTGGTCGAAATCGTGGATGCAGAGGTCGAGACGATGACGCCGGTCGCACTGGCACAGGGCGTCGACGTGCACCTGGCCTGCGACGGTGCGCTGCCCGTGGACGGTGACCCGCAAGCACTCGGGCGGGTGCTGCGCAACCTGATCGACAACGCAATTCGGTACGCCCCGGCCGACTCTCGGGTGCAAGTGGCCACGGCGGCCGATGCCGGCTGGGCGGTCGTCTCGGTCACCGACAGTGGGCAGGGCTTTCCACCTGAGTTCGTCGAACGAGCATTCGAGCGGTTCAGCCGGGCAGACCAGGCCCGTGAACGCGATTCCGGCGGTGCCGGCATGGGTCTGGCGATTGCACGAGAACTCGTGCTGGCCCACGGGGGCGAGATCCGGGTGGATCCCGACACCACCACGACCGTCCGCGTTCGGCTGCCACTGCGCGGCTGACGACGCCCATGGCGCTTCTGCCCGGCGCCGATCTGGCGAATGGAGGCTGACATGCGGGTACGGGCGTTTCGACCAGGGGGTGCGCAGGGTGCGCCACCCACGCACCGGGGTGTTGCCGATGCGGCAACCGCACAGGAACTCCCGAGTCGGTGATCGCTCACACGGGGGCATCGTCACTGGCCGGCCGCAAGGTCCGCCAGGCGTCGGTAGCGACGATCGCCCAGGCCACCAGCAGGGGCTGGAATGCCAGGCGGACTGCACGCTTGGTGTCGGTGTCGAGCCCGAAGGCGTCTCGCTGTTCCACGTACTGCGCGATGTTGCCGGGGAAGATGGCAACGAAGAACAGGGCCGTCCCGGCGCCGACCCACGCGCGCAGCGGCTGGCGCCACGTGGCCACGAGCGCCACACCGAGCCCGATCTCCACGACGCCAGACGCCAGGACGACCACGTCGGGATCGGCGGGAACCCATGGCGGTACCTGTGCCTGGAACTCCTGCCGCAGGTTCGTGAGGTGGCCGCGGCCGGCGAACGCCAGTGCGGCTCCCAGTCCGACCTGCGCTGCTGCCCGGGCGATGCGGCCTGCTCCCACGTGCGACCTCCTCGGCGAACTCCTGCCAGACCGACACTACCGCTCTGGCACCGATCGAATCCGCGCACCGGACAGACACGGTGGCGGGAGACCAGACCTCCCAGCGCGGTGACGCCGTGCTCGGATGGCGCCCCGGCCACGTTGGTCCGGCACAGCCGCGACGTCGGGGATTAGATTCTCCAGCAGCCCGGCAACGACGAGTGCTCGTCCCCGACGCTCCGCGGACCCAGCCGGCGACGGAGGCAGTCGATGAAGGTCCGAGCATTTCGACCCGAGGACGCCCAGGCAGCGCTGGACCTGCGCGTCGCAGCCTTCTCGACCAGCATGCACGTCGAGTTCGACGACACCGACATCTACGCACCGGATGACCATCGCCTGGTCGCCGTGGACGGTGACCGCATCGTCGGACACCTGGCGGCGTGGCCGTTCGGCCAGACGTTCGGTGGTCGGGTGGTGCCCATGGGTGGGGTGTCGGGCGTCGCCGTCGCACCCGACCAACGTGGTCGTGGGGTCGGATCGGCCCTGCTCGCAGCCGGGCTGGACCTGATGGCCGACCGTGGCCTGGTCGTGTCGACCCTGTACCCGTCGACGCCTGCGCCCTACCGCGCCTGGGGCTGGGAGGTGGCCGGCGAGCACGTTCGTCGCACGCTGGCGACGCGCGAGTTGCTCGAGTTGCCGCCACCGGCCGACGACGTGTCGACCCGCCCGTTCGAACTCGACGACCTCGACACCGTGCTGGCCCTGCACAACTCGATCACGAGCACCGAGGCCGGCGGGCTGGAGGCGTCGCGGCGCTGGGTGCGCCGGCTCCTGACGCCCGACGCGGAAGAACCCGAGTTGACCTTCGTGGCCATCCGGGACGAGCAGGTGGTGGGGCTGCTGCTGGCCACCAAGGTGGATGGCACGGCCGCCACCGACGGCTTCGGACTGCGGGTGCTGCACCTGTACGGCGCGGACCGTGACGCCGAACTGGCACTGTGGTCGATCGTGGCCGCCAACCACTCGGTGGCGTCGATGACGACCTTCAACTCCCAACCCGCCGACCCCCTGCTGCTGGCGCTGCCCCGCACGCTCGCCGAGCACTCCCCCAGTTCACATGCCTGGATGAACCGACTCGTCGATGCACCCGCCGCCATCGCGGCCCGCGGCTGGCCCGACCTGACCGCCACGGTCGACCTCGACATCGTCGATCCGCGACGGCCGTCCAACGACGGCGCCTGGGTGTTGGAGGTGGACGCGGGAACCGGGCAACTCACGCGGCCAGCCGAGCACACGACGGCACCCGGATCCGACGCGGGCCGTGGGCAGGCAGCAGTCGGCGCGGCACGCCTCGACATGGGGGCACTGTCGTCGATGTACACCGGATTCGCCGCGCCCCGGATGCTCGCACGCGCAGGGCGACTGACCGGCTGCGACGACGAGACCCTCGACGACCTGACGGCAGTGTTCTCGGGACCGGCGCCGTTCATGCGCGACTACTTCTGAGCCGTCACGGCTCGTCGCCGGCGACGCGACGACCATTGGGTACTCCCCATGAGGACGAGGACCCGCAACCCCTGAGGACCTCGCCGACAGCATCCGGGTCTGGTCCCGGCTGAGGACCCAGCGCTTGCCCAGAACTTGCGCCAGCCCATGACCATGTCGCCGTGGGCTGTGCAGCCCGATCACACGGACAGGAGCAGACCAATGAACCTTCGACTTCGCATGGCGATCCTCATCGTGGCCCTGGTGGCCGTTGTGGGGGCGCCCTCGGCATCGGCCCAAGGAGTGAGCGAGTGGGTCGTCGAGGGTGGCGGAACCTTCTTCCAGGACGACGGAATGATGCTGGTCGTTCCATCGATCGAGGTCTTCTGCACACAGGGCGACTCCCCGGCCGATGTCCACTACGTCTCGGCGCCCAGCGGTCGAACGCACGGGCAGAACCACATCGAGGGGGACGTGACGGTCTATGCATGGGACGGGGCCGCGTCCGACTTCGTCAGCGCGTGGTGCCCGGTGATCGTTGGTGGCGGCAGTGGGCCCACACCCATGATGACAGGGACGGGCGTCACGGATCTGTTCGTGACATTCACTGACGTGACCCATGTCCGCGCCCACACACGGGCGACGATGGTCGACGAAGCCGGACAGGTGCGCCGCGTCCACGCGCAAGTTGACGTCGTGGTCGAGTCGGACTCGCCGCCATCGCTTCGGCGCGAGTGGATCAGGGTCAGGTGAGCCGCCCGCCTGCACTTGGCGGAAACGATTCGACGCTGGCGGCAGGCGTGCCGTCAGCGAGGATCCTCGCGATCGTGGATGGCGCGCCACTCTGCATCCGTCAACTCCCGACTCACACGTGACTGCGCGATTGTCACCAACTCGTCCAGGTCTGTCGTCCACACGCGAACCGACCCGGACCAGTCAACCACCGCGAGCCATGGTCGCGTCGGATGGAACGCCAGTGCACCCGGTGGTCCGGTCACCGCGTCCAGACACAGCAACTCGTCCTCGGTCTGCAGGTCCCACAGGCGCACGGTTCGATCCCAACCGGACGAGGCGAGCAGGCCCCCATCGACGCTGTGGGCGACGCACGTTGAAGGAAGGGAATGCCCCTCCAGGCTCTTGACGACCTGGCCAAGGGCGGGATCGACGATGTGGACATCGCGGTGTCGACCCGCCAGCGCGAGTGTCGTTCCATCCGGATGCCACGAGATGCTGTCCGGGTGCCACGAGCTCTGGACGACCTCGACCCCGAGTTGCAGGCGGCGAAGGTCGCCAGACTGCCAATTCCACAACAGGAGGTCGGCACGTTGGCCATCGGACCCCGTCGTGGTCTGTGTGATGGCCATGGTCGACCCGTCGGGGTGCAGATCGGCGGCGCCCTGTGTCTGCCCAACGTCCAACTGCCGACGACAGATCTCCCTCCCGTCCACCGACCTGACCGAGGCCACATGGTCGTGGAGCGTGGCGACGTGCTGTCCGTCCGGGGTGAATCCGCACCAACCCCACGCTCGTGTCGGAGATCCGAGCCGAGCAGTGATGTCCGCGTCGTGGCCGCGACGATGGAGGGTCAACGTGCCGTCGTTGCCGATGCTTGCGACCGTGGATGCGTCTGGTGACCACGAGATTGCGCCGTCCTCATCGGGCCACGGGGCGCCATGCCGATGCTCGTGGGCCCGCCATCGCTCCACCTCCTCCCACTCGAGAGTGTCGACCAGCGCGAGTTCGCCGTTCCCCCGTCCCAGGGCCAACACGTCTCCGTCCGGTGAGAAGGACAGCCCGCGCGAGCGTGACCTGGTCACGGCGTCCCCGCAGTCAAGCGTTGCGACTTCGCCCGGCCCCGTCGTGGACACGTCGTGCAACTGCACCGATTGGTCGTTGCGTGCGCCATGGACGTTGGCCCCCATCAGGACCGTGTTTGATCCCGGCACCTTGCGCACCGCGTTCATCTGTCCACGCGTGCGGGTGAAGACGAGGACGGGTGGCCCTCCCACCGTCTCCGGAGGAGGTGGATACCTGTCCAGAAACACCATCGTGGGTACGGAGATGACCGCGACGCGGCTGCCATCCGGCGTCCAGGTCAGAGTCGCGGGCCCGGCATGGGTGGTCACGCGCAACTGCTCGAGGGTGTCCGCATCGAGCACCTGTGCCGTGGCGCTGGCCCCGAGTGCCAGGCTGGCATCGTCTGGATGCCACTCCAGATCGTCGATGGGCACCGACAGCGTGGTCGTGGCCAGCACCCTCCCGGTGGAGCCCTGGATCGCCTCGAGGGTGCCCCCATTGTCAGCGACCGCAGCCAGCAGTCGGGTGCCGTCGCCATCGAATGCGAGAACCCGTCCCATCGGGGCTGGAGCCGATGGATCGGTTTCGAGGTGCCGGTGGCGTACGACCGAGCCATCGGGGCCGACGATCCCGAGACACCCAGACGTGCGATCGATGTCGGACCAGGTGGCCACGAGACCAGTGCGTGCAGCGACCGCGAGTGCTCTGACGGCCCCGTGGCCGACCGAGACCGTTCGCTCGCACACACCACCCTCCGGATCCCACCACCGCAATGTTCCCGAGGCATCGCCGGTGATGACCCGGCCGGTGTCGGGGTCGAACGCACCTGTCGGGAGTGTCCCATGTGCATGCCCGGGGAACGTGATCAGCCGATCGCCTTCGACCGACACCACCTCGACCGTCGGCGTGCTCTGGTCGTCGCTCGGCCGAGCGGCCGTGATGAAACCGGCGCCATCACTCGACACGTCCAGCAACACCCCCACGTTGTCCTGGTGCCAGACGAGGCGCTGACTCGACACGGCTCGGTGAAGAATGCCATGCAACCGCCCCTTGCGCCCAGGATCGTGCTCACGGACGTCATCTGCCACAGCGAGCCCGAGGAGCACGGCGGCCTCCGGATCACTGGACAGACACAACTCCGCACGCGACAGTGATCGTTCCACGCGGCGACTGGCACGACGTTGGTCGCGAGCCCGCAACGAGGACGTGACCAATGCCTCCTCGCTGGCCGAGAGCCTGATGTCCGCTTCGCCGGCATCGGTTGCCGCGACCAGCGTCGCAGCATCATCGAGCAGGCGGCCCCGGAGCAGCAGATCCCTGGGTCGTTGATCTCGCTCCCATCGGTCGGCCCTGGTGCCGACGCGCAGGGCAGTCATCAGATGCGCGCGCTGCTGCTCGACGATCTCGCTCAGGCGGGGCCAGTGCGTGATCAGGGCTTCGTGTGCGAGTTGGTACACCGTCTCGGTGTCTCGACGGTCGGCTTGGAGCAGGCGCGCCCCCACGAGGCTGTCCAACGTCTCCAAGATCTGTGCAGGCGGCGCGATTCCGGACAGGCTCGTGCGTTCGATCGGGCGCCGGGTGGCATCTTCACCTGTTCGCGCCGTCACACCCCGCAGGAGTACTCGGCGGCCGACGTCCGGGTGGTCCAGGGTCGCCCAGGCGTCCTCGGCATGCTGGGCGAGGGAGCCGCGCAGCCCACCGAGTCGCTCGTAGGCCGCCTCGGTGATGTCGGAACCGCCATGCTGACTCCACAGCTTCCACAACGTGTGCTGGAGCAGTGGCAGGACTTCGGGACGATTCGCTGCATCGGCGAGCAGACGTGCCACCAACCCGGTCTCGACCTGCGCTCCATCGCGCCGAGCCGGTCCGGTGATGGCTGCTTCGAGCTCGGCCGCGGTCATGGGTGGAACGACCAACTGCGATCGCGAGAGCAGATGCGTCATGCCTGACAGGCCCGCAGCGCGATCGTAGAAGTCCGCTCGCAACGTCATGATTGTCACAAGCCGGGTGTCGACCCTGCGCATTGCCGTGGCCACGCCGCCGATCAATGCGTTCGCCTGGTCCCGGTCCGCCAGGGTGACCAGCTCCTCCGCCTGGTCGATGACGAGCAGCAGTCGTGCCCGGGCATCGGCCCCGATCGACGTGAGGAGTTCGTCGATGCGGTCGTGGAGCGTCGCAGGCTCGTCGAGAAGAGCGCGCACCAACTGGTCCCCGTCACTCAGGACGTCTGGGGCCGATCGGTCGGTTGAGCTCCGCGGAGTCGATGCCGGAGCGTTCGCACCCAGGCGGAGGAACTGGGTGGAGAGGCTCCTGAGCGGGTCGGTGCCGGGGGTCAGGACCATGGCGTGCCAGAGGTCCGCGTCATGAATCGCGCCACGACTCAGGGCCGGGATGACACCCGCGCGGACCAAAGAGGACTTGCCCGACCCCGAGGCGCCCACGACAACGATCGTGCCTTGGTCTTCAAGCAGATCGAGGACGCGTTGGGTCGCCGCCTCGCGTCCGAAGAAGCGGTCGACGTCGTCTCGAGTGAACGCCTGCAACCCCACGTAGGGCGCCGCACCATTCCCACGACGCCGACGCGTCGCCGCGAGATGTCCTCCGCCACCGGCGTCCTCCTGGCGGACTCGCAGCTGATGTGGCGGCGGTCGTCGTCCGGCAGGCTGCCGGGCAGATGACCGCAGGATCATCGTGAACAACTCCCGCGTGGGGGGTGATGGGTCCACGCCGAGGTCGTCGGCCAGTCGTCGGCTGCAGGTCTCGTACACCCGCAGCGCAGCGGCAGCGTTGCCGGACGAAGTCTCCACACGCATGGCTTCGCGATACACGTCCTCGCGATACGGCGCCAAGGCCATCGCCTCATCCACGGTTGCGCGCGCAGCCGCCCAACGGCCCTCCCGTCGGCGAGCCTGACTCAGTACCAACAGCGAATCGAGGTGGTGGGCGGCGACGGTCCGTCGCACGTCCTGGACCCACGGGCTTTCGATGCTGGGCAGTATCGGGCGGGACAGCACGGTCCGGGCCGATCCGGCCAATCGCCCAGCCAGTTCCCCATTCTCGTCGGCCATCGCCTCACGGGCCCTGCCCAGCTCATCCCGGGCCATCCACACGTCCGTGTGCAACCCCGGTATGTCAATCACGTAGCGACCCCCTCGGCTCACGACGGCCTCCTGGTCCAAACCAACCTCGACCAGCAGCCTGCGAGTACGACTCACGAGACCACGAATTGCCGGTCGCCATCGAGCCGGCGGGCCCGCCGGCCAGACCTCGCCGCCAAGGGTCTCGACGCTCCATCCCGCATTCGGGCTCATCAGGAGCGCAGCCGTCACCAGACGGACTTGAACTCCCCCAAAGTCGTGGTCATCGAGGCGAGCGGTGCTCCCGGCCAACGCCATCCGACCGGCCACGAAGAACTTCACCCTCTCCACCGTGACCACCACCTCCAGGCGCGCGCGCCCGATCAGTCACGGTCGATCCGCGAAGGACTCACAGGGCCGCGCCGCCACACTCAGCCCAGTCAGCCCACGACCGTGCCCCGTGGGAC